>CALJDJ010000017.1 GCA_938023705.1 uncultured Collinsella sp. | reverse complement strand
CACGCAAAGAAGGCCACTTAATGTGGCCTTCGTCTTGCGCAGGACTGTTTGAAATTTTGAGGAAGCACCCGCCCCGCCGGGGCTCCCGGGTTCCCGTTTACGAGAGCGACGTTCTCAGCAACTCGTTGAAGAGCTTCGGGTTGCCCTTACCGCGGCTCGCCTTCATGCACTGGCCCACCAAAAAGCCGATAACCTTCTGGTTGCCGTCACGATACTGCTGCGCCTGATCGGCACAGTTTGCCAGCACCTCGTCCACGATCGGCTGCAGCGCGCCGGCATCGCTCACCTGACGCATACCACGCTCGTCGACGATCTTGTTGGGATCGTCACCGGTCTGGGCCATGGCCTCAAAGACCTCGTGCGCCTGGTTGGAGCTGATGGCATCGGTCGCCAGCAGCTTGGCAAGCGCCGCCACTTGAGCCGGCACGATGCCGGACTCGGCCAGCGACACGCCCGCGCCCTTAAGGTAGGCGATCATCTCGTTGACCAGCAAGTTTGCGACCGTCTGGGCCTCCTTGCCAGCCATACCGGCAGCGGCGGCCTCAAAGAAGTCGGCAAACTCGGGGTCGCCGGCAATCTGCTCAGCGTCGGCCGTCTTAATGCCAAAGTCGGCCTCAAAACGGGCGCGCTTGGCATCGGGCAGCTCGGGAATCTCACCTCGGCAGCGGTCGATGAACTCGTCGTCCAGATCGAACGGCGCCAGGTCGGGATCGGGGAACAGGCGATAGTCGTCGGCCGTCTCCTTGACGCGCATGACCACGGTGCGCTTGCGGCTAGGCTCCCAGTGGCGGGTCTCCTGATAGATAATGCCGCCCTCCTCGAGCACCTCAGCCTGGCGGCAGATCTCGTAGGCAAGGCCGTCATGCAGGCTCTTAAACGAGTTGAGGTTCTTGAGCTCGGTCTTGGTGCCCAGCTTGGTCTCGCCGCGGCGGCGCAGCGACACGTTGCCATCGCAGCGCATGGAACCCTTTTCCATGGAGCAGTCCGAAATGCCCAGCGTCACAAAGATGCGACGGAGCTTCTCCATAAACAGGCGAGCCTCCTCGGGCGTGCGCAGATCGGGCTCGGTGACGAGCTCGATCAGAGGCGTGCCGCAGCGGTTGTAGTCGACGAGCGACTCGGCAGCGGCGGTAATGCGGCCCTCGGCACCGCCCACGTGCACCATCTTGGCGGCGTCCTCTTCCATATGGATGCGCAGGATGCGAATGGGCACCGTGTAGGAACCGTCCTCGCGACGCTCGGGCATGGTCATATTGGACGCGTCATAGCTGGCCAAGTGTCCGGCGCGCTGATTGCCCTCGCGCATCGTGGAGGACATGGACGTGGACAGGCCCTCGGCGTTGGCCGAGGCGCTCGCCAGACTCTGGGCCTCGGCCTCGCCAAACGCGCAGTCGGGGCGCTCGGCGGCACCGCGACCGGTCACATCCAGATCCAGGTGACCGTACATGGCAAAGGCAACCGGACCCTGCGTAGTCTGGAAGTTCTTGGCCATATCGGGATAGAAGTAGTGCTTGCGGTAGAACATCGAGTGGCGCTGGATCTCGCAGTTGGTGGCGAGACCGGCCTTGACGATGCTCTCGATGGCGCGCTTGTTGGGCACCGGCAGGGCGCCGGGCAGGCCCAGGCACACCGGGCACACGTTGGCGTTGGGTTCGTCATCGTGGCTGAGCTTGCAGTTGCAGAACATCTTGGTATCGAGTGCGGTGAGCTCGGTATGGATCTCCAGGCCGATCACGGCCTCCCAATCCTGCAGGACCTCGGAAAGCTCCTTCATTACAGCTCGCCTCCCTTCCCGGCAAAATCGGGCGCGACGGAAAGCACGGGCGCACCCGTGGCGGCATCGGCAAAGCCGCGCTCCAGGGCGCGGGCAAACGTGAGCAGCTGACGGTCCTTAAACGCCGGACCCACCAGCTGGGCAGAAACGGGCAGCTGAGTGTCCTCGCCCAGGCCCAGCGGCACCGAGATGCCGCCGTTGCCGCAAATGTTGAGCGAGATGGTGTACAGGTCGGAGAGGTACATCTGCGTGGGGTCGCTGATCTCGCCAAACTTAAAGGCCGTGCGCGGCGAGGCGGGCATGAGGATGGTGTCCACCTTGGCATACGCGGCGTCGTAGTCCCGCGTGATGAGCGTACGGGCCTTTTGCGCAGCGTAGTAGTACTTGTCGTACACGCCCGAGCTCAGCAGGTAGGCGCCGAGCATCTGACGGCGCTTGGCCTCGGCGCCAAAGCCGTGGGCGCGCGACAGCGAGCTCTGGTCGGACAGGTTGGCGCAGCCCTCCTCCTGATAGCCGTAGCGAATGCCGTCGAAGCGGGCCAGGTTGGAGAACGCCTCGGCCGGGCCGATGACGTAGTAGGCGGCGATGGCGGCATCCAGGTGCGGCAGGTCGACCTCGACCAGCTCGGCGCCCTGGTTCTGCAGCTCCTGGGCGGCGCGCTGAACAGCGGCCTTGACCTCGGGCGTCAGGCCCTCGGCCTCCATAAACGCGGGGATAATGCCCACGCGCTTGCCCTCGATGCTGTCGTTGAGGTGCTCGGTAAAGTCGACGGCGCAATCCTGGCTGGTGCAGTCGTACGGATCGTGGCCCGCGCCGGTAAGCGCGTTCATGGCCAGCGCAACATCCTCGACCGTGCGGCCAAAGGGCCCCACCTGGTCGAGCGACGAGCCAAAGGCAACCACGCCGTAACGGCTCACGGCGCCATACGTGGGCTTAAAGCCCACCACGCCGCACAGCGACGCCGGCTGGCGAATGGAGCCGCCGGTGTCCGAGCCCAGCGAGAGCGCGACCTCGCCCGCGGCGACGGCTGCAGCGGAGCCGCCCGAGGAGCCGCCGGGCACGCGCTCGGTATCCCAAGGGTTATTGGTGCGGTGGAACGCCGAGCTCTCGGTGGAGCTGCCAAAGGCAAACTCGTCCATGTTGGCCTTGCCCATGGGCAGGCAGCCGGCATCGAGCATGCGCTGGACGCAGGTGGCAGTGTAGACGCTCTGGTAGTCCGCAAGCATGCGGGAAGCGCAGGTGGTGCGCGTACCCACAAGGTTCATGTTGTCCTTGATGGCCAGCGGCACGCCCGCAAGCGGGGGCAGCGGCTTGCCTGCGGCACGGTCGGCATCCACGCGCGCGGCGGCCTCGAGCGCAAGCTCGGGCGCCACCTGCAGGAATGCCTGGACCCCGCCCTCGCGCGCCTCGATGGCGGCAAGGGAGGCCTGGGCCACCTCGGTAGCGGTAAAGTCGCCGGCGGCAACGCCCGCAGCGATCTGGGCGGCGGTAAGGGAATCGAAGCTTAGCGCCATTATTCGCTCTCCCCCTCTCCCAAAATGGACGGCACGCGGAAGTAGCGGTCGCGCGCGCTGCCGGCGTTTTCGAGCGCAACGTCGAGCGGCAGGTCGCGCTCGGGCTCGCGCAGGTCATCGCCCATCACGTTGGACAGGCTTCCGATGGGATGGAACGTGGGCTCCACGTCGGGCAAGTCATATTGCAGGACGGGCTCGAGCATCTGGACGGCGTCGTTCATGTAGGACGTCATCTGGGTGAGCTCGTCATCGGTCAGTGCGATCTTTGCGTACTCGGCGATGCCGCGCACGTCTTTCTCGCTGAGTGCCATAGGCGCTCCCTTCCGCATAACAGATAAACCGCTCTAGTATACAAGGCAACGCCGCTTGGAGCAGGTGCTTTACCCAAATGCAGCGAAAACGTAACGAGGGAGGCGGTTGGCAGGCGGCGGGCTGGCGGTTCTGCAGCAAAACCGCACCGTCCATAACGAAAACCGCGCCGTCCACAACGAAGACCATCACAACATTCGACGCTTTTCGCCAAAATCGCGATTTTCATCGAATGTTGTGATGGTTTGGAAGTCCCGACCACCACAAAGGTGCCTGCCCCCATTGTGGTGGTTCTGGAGAATGCCCTATGCTGAGGCCTTGGCCTTGCGGCGTTTGCGGACCGCGTGGATCACGATGTCCAGCAGCAACAGCACAATGGCTACGACCACGATGAGCACGGCAAACTCGCGCTTGCCCCAGTGGCGGCCGGCCAGCGACTTTTGCTTGTCGACGTCCTTCTTGTTGTACTTGGTGCGCACGCAGTGCACCAGCAGGCGATGGTCGTTCACGCCGTAGGGCGTGCAAGTGACGAGCGTCACCTTGTCGGCACCCGGCTCGATAGTCAGCGACTCCATCTCCTCGGGCAGCACCACCTCGGAGTCCACCATCCTGTAGGCGAGCGTCTTGTTCATGGTGTGCAGCAGCACCAGGTCGCCGGGCTCCAGCGAATGGATGTCGTCGAACATGCTCAGGTTGCGCATGCCCGAGTGCGCGGTAAGCACGCAATGCGTCGAGGTACCGCCCACCGGCAGGCTCGTGCCCTCCAGGTGGCCGACGCCCGCCATAAGGACTTCCTCGCTCGTGCCGTGGTAGATGGGCATGCTCACGTCGATGGAGGGGATCTCGACCCAGCTCATCATGGGGTCGCGGTCAAAGATGAGCTGCTCGGCGTAGGGCTCGATCTGGTCGGCGGGAAGCTCGGTGGCCTCGCCCGCCAGCTGCTCGTTAAAGGAGCGCGCCTGGAGCAGGATGCGCTCGCGCTCCTCGGCAGACAGCGCGTCCACGGTGCTGGACACGGTGCTGATCTGGTTGAACACGCCCGAGGCCTCGAGCCGGTCCAAGATCCACGGCCAGGTCATAAGGCCCACGCCAATAAGGATGATGACGATGGTGATGAGACGGTCGGCCCAGCGCGGCAGCCGCTTGCGGCGGCGCTTGGGTTTTGGTTGAGGTTTGGGCTGAGGGCTTGAGCCACCGTTGGCCGCGGCGTTATTGCTCTTCATATGTTTGGCGCCCTGCACCATCGCCAGTCACTCCTCTACAACTCAAGTTGTCTAAACAAATAATAGCCGATTAGCGAGCTCATGCGTCGGACAACGCAGCTAGACTGCACTGTCCGGGCCACGTAACCCCACTCAACCAATCAAGCCATATGTTGCTTTCATCGTCTCGAGCAACTGCACCATCGTTACGCCCGCAACCCCGATCTGTTTCAGATTGACGTCGCCTACCTCACAATCTTTAACAAACGCAAGCATATCGTCTTTCAGTTCTCCGCCCAGGTCGACACCTTCCGACTCGCCGAGCAGCTGAGCAAGCCTCAGCGCATCGCGTTTATGCTTTTTTACCTTCTTCGAATCAACGTTCTCCCCCGCCTCCCTTCTGGCTTTTAGGTCGAGATACGCCTTCGCTTTGAACGGGACAATGTATTCCGTACCCAGGACCGAAACGCCGTCTACGGTCCGAATTCCCTGAAGGAACAAGCTGTAGTAAGCATCGTCCAACAAAATTGCCGAAAGACTGCTTATGTTTTCATCAACGTGAATTGGCGCCACATCAATCCCCTCACGACCCTTTAGAAAGTCGGGGCACTTCGCGAAGAGTTCGATCATATGGGGGTAACCCGGCCTCTTAGGCTCTGTAAACCGATAAAAACATGAGCCTTTGCCTTCGCCCCAGCCGCAGCGGTAACCGCCATCACGCACCAAAGTCCATATAGCTTCTGCCGTCTGAGGCAACCGGTCATCGGCGACAATTACCACATCAAAATCGTGAGTCGCCCTAAACGGAAGTCCCGCCTCCGCGAGCAAAATGTCGCATGCCGTGCCGCCGATAAGGGCATACGATCCTTCAGCTTCTTGCATATGCTGCTGAAATTCTTGGAGACCTTCTACAGCGCTTCTTGCCATGGATATTCCTTTCCAAACATGCGATCGACTTCGAGCTGAATTCGCTCATCGTCGATTGCCGCCAAAGATAGCGCAAGCGAAATGTTGTCGACACGGGAGGAGTCGGCAAACATGGGTGCATAGCGCCACACTTGGATCATCGCCGTCTCGTTATCCGGCAACTCCCCGTCTGCGACTTCGAGGTCGCTCAGTTGACGCCATGTACTTCTTAAGACGGCCTTTTGTTCCATGCCCGGCGCAGCGAGCATCGAACGCGCAGCGAGCGCCGTCTCCCCGGCGTCAACAAGATAGTCGATCTGCGGCGTCTTCCTTGCAAAAAAGACCTTCGAGACAGGCGAGGAGAGCTCTGCCATGTGCTCGCTAAGCAGAAGATCAACGGCAACAGGGAACACGACGACACGTCGCTCGCGACGCTCGCGCCTCGCGAGCCCCCTGTCAACAAGCTCGGTTATGGCCTCACTCGCGCGGCTTGCCGAAATCCCAAGCGCACGACAAAGGTCATAGGGACGATATGGCTCCTGGGCTGCTCCCCAGATTGCGGCAGCCTGTGCGTTGGGTGACATCTTGGTCGCGTGATTGCGAAACCGGGCACCGCCCCTCTCCGTGCAAGCTGTGCCCATAAATGGAAGAAAAGCCTGTCTACCGGGGCAGACAAAGGGAATCCCTTGTGCGACCAATGCTTTGCGCTGACGTGCATCGGCATCAGGAAACGAAACGACAACAGGAGTCTCCGCGCGCAAGGCTAGCTGACTATAGACTCTCTTAGCCTCGGGAAGCCCGACGCCAGTAGGCAAGCTTGCAAGCAAAAACGAAAAACCGTTTGCGTCAACAGCGCGGACCCCAATCGCCCGCAGATGCAGCGGCAAGCGTGCGGATCCAGGCCAAGTTTTGGTCTTGGCGAAGAGGCCTAGTGCTTCTTGTAAGTAGATTAGCGCTTCGTTCATTTCCATTGTTTTCGTTCGATTCCAGTTTGTATTGGAATTATACATAATTTTCGGAATTAAGGAGATACCGTTCGTGCCTAAGCCTACATTTGGGTTTTCAAAATGTCCCGAATCGGCGGGGCGATTCGGGATACAATGTCAACAGAAAACGACGCACCCCGCGTAAGTACTTAGGAGCGCGGGCAGCCTAGTTTTCAGCTTTAGTTAAATGCCCGGGATCCGACCCCCGGGCATTCTTATTTGCGCTTGCGGCGCAAATGCCTTCTACCGTCCGCACCGCGCGTGCGCCTACGGACCTTAATCCGAACCTCATACGAGTCAAGAAACGCGATGACGAACGTACCCGCATCGGACGATGGAGGCTGCCTGCGTTATCCAAAAAAACGGGGCAAACTCCAGCGTGGAGTCTGCCCCGAAAAGAGGATGGCAAAGCAAGAACGTGGATGAACGAGAAAAGTGTCCGCAAGTCTCATGGCCATCACATCCCACCTGCCAAAGGGATGGGTGAGTGAGCGTTACTCCTGCTCGGACTCCTCAGCCTGCTTACGGCTGCGGATGAGGTGCGCCACGCCGATGCACAGCACCGCGCCACCAGCGATCCAAGTGAAGGTCACGCCGTTGAGACCGGTCAGCGGGAGGCCGACGGACTTGGTGTTGCCGACGTTGATGGTGATCTCACCGGTGGCGGCGTTGGTGCCGGTGCCATCCGTACCGGTCAGCTTATTGTCTCCGTCATTGCCGTCGAGCTTACCGAAGGCGATGTCGGTGCGGCCCTCGTCGGCCTTGGAAACCGCCGCCGTGAGGCCCGTCACCTTCATGCTCGCGTCATCATACGTCGCGGTGATGGTGAAAGTGAAGGGGTTGGCCTTGGTGTAATTCTCATTGGGAGCCTGGACCTCGGTCACCTTGTAGGAGCCTTCATCGAGACCTTTCACGGCAATCTGGCCATTATCGCCAGACGTGAACTTCACGTAACCGGGAAGGCTGGTGGTGCCGGCAACGGTCACGAGCTGGCCCGCGACGACGCCCGCGGTGGGGTCGTCCTTCGAGGCGATATACTGGTCTTGAGTGTTCGCATCAGCGGACTGGATGGTGAAGACGGCGCCCGCAAGGCCCTTCTCGGTGCCCTGGTCGACCTTGTTGAGGTTGAGCCTGAAAGCGAAGTCGGCGACGGTATCCTCGATCGTCTCGCCCGTGTCCTCGGCATACGGGTTGTTGGAGTACTCGAGCTTGACGGTGTTGGGGTTGCCGCGCTTGTTGCCGTCGGCTGCGTTGCCGATCACGGCGTTGCCGTTGAGCTTTGCCTTGTAGAAGACAACGATCTTGGTGTCGGCGGTCACGCTCGCGACGTCCTTGAGGCCCTTCTTGCCGTCTCCGGTCTTGAACTCGACCGTCAGCGTGTTGTTGTTGCTAGCATCAGCATCCGTCACGGTATAATTGTTCGACTCAATCTCGCTGTAAGTCTCGCCGTTCAGCGCGTACACCTTAACCGAGCCTTTGACATAGTCAAGGCCATTGGAAAGCCCGTCGGTGAACTTGTAAGCATACGTGCCAAAGGTAGCGTAGTTGCTGGCGATCGTGCCGGTCAGCTTGTAGTTAACTTCCTGGCCGATCTGGGAATCGGCGACATCATTCCATTTGTTGGAGCCCTTGATGTCGGTGGCATCGGCGGCGTCGGCATCGTCGAGGACCTTCTTCTCGACAGTGGGCACGCCCTTCTTTGGCGTAACGGTCGTCGCGTCTACGCCGTCGATCACGGCGTAGACGGGAGAGGTGAACACATCGGTCGACTTGTCAGCAGGCTTACCGGGAGTAGCGGTGAGGAAGAGCCAGTAGCCGGCGCCGAGTCCGGAAAGGGATGCACTGCCCTCGCTCGTCACCTCCCAGGCGGTGCTGCTCTTCAGGCCATCGGCGATTAGACTGAGAACGTTGTCGCTAGCAACCTTCGAATCGGTCCCGGTAACTTCAGATTTGGTGCTAAGCCAATCGGCAGCATCCTGTGCGTTCTTGCTATCGTAGGATGCATCCTTTGTCTTGATGGCGTTTACGACAGCAGTTTGGGCTTCGGAGCTGGCCCATTCGATGCTACTCACCGTCGTATTCCCACCGGTCGTCGTGACCTTTGCCTTGAAGATCTGGATACCCTTATAGGTCGTGGACGCAGCGTAATCGGCGTCCTCGAACGTGACGGTCGACCCCGTTCCCTCGGCAAACGCCATGGTCACCGGGGCCATAACGCCGCCGAAGCTCAGGGCTGCGGTGAGGCCGGCGGTTACTGCCAGGCGTGCGATGTTCTTGGTTGTTTTCATGTTGGGACCTCTTTCTTGGAGGTTGCTTTAATTCTCGTCATCACCAAAAGTCAGCAGGCTCATTTCCCTGCGCTCTAATCGCTACGGAGGCAGTACGCCATTGAGCAGGGGGGGGGGGACAATTATTTATCATGGCGACCTCCTCCCCGCTTGATGACGAGCGCGACGACAATAGCCACTACTCCGATGACGGCCAAAGCCGTTACCAACACCAACATTCTATCTCCCGTCGAGGGCATAAAGCCTCGACTCACTTCGTTACTTGGGGTGTTAAGCACCGACAACTCGACTAAACCCTTCCCGGCATCGGCGGCATCAACTCGCAGAGGGCTTTCGGCCGATACGGTCACCTTAGGCTTGGCGGCGGCCACCTGGTCGACGTCCAGGCCCTCGGCCTTGACCGTCACGCAGCGCGTGCCCTCAAAGGCGGTGTAGCCCTTGGGCGCCTTGAGCTCGCGGACCTCCAGCTTGCCCGAGTCCACGCCCGAGACGGTCACGCGGCCGTCCTCGCCCGTGGTGACGGTGACCTTGCCTTGCGCATCCCACGTGCCGTCGGCCGCAAGCGTGCGACCGCGGTCGTCGGCGATGCTCAGGACCGCCCCGGGCAGTGGCTTGTCGCCGTCGCTGCCGCGCTTGGTGAGTGCGAGATCCCAGGTGTAGGCGCACGCGTCGTCGCTCGGCGTGCGGGTGAAGCCGGCGTCGCCGGACTGGTCGGCAAGAGGAGAGCGCGGGTAGCGCAGGTAAACCTCGTTGGGGTTGCCCTTCGCGATGCCGTGGTTGCACGCGCTGTTGAGCGGCGCGTTGTACACGGCGATCACGCGGGCGCCCGCGGTAAAGGCGTCGGCCCCGCCGAGCGCGGCGACCAGGTCGCCGGTGCGCACGGTGAAGGTCTTGCCGTCGGCCGCTACCTTGGTGGCGCACTGGGCCGTGATGTCGGTCCAGCCCTTCGCGGGCTCGGTGCCGACGCGGCCGTCCTTACCGGTCGAGACGGCGTCGAAGCCGCCGTCCGCGCCCGCCGCCACGTATACGCGCATGCTCGCGGCCACCTTGGAGGGGTCGAGCCCCGCGCTCATGGTGTCGACGAACTGCACCGCGTAGGTGTCGTAGGCGGCAAGACCCGCGGGAATCGTGGCCGAGAGGCGCCAGTACAGGTCGTCGCCGACCGTGGCGTCGGCGGCCTTGCCCCAGGCGGCGGTGCTGTCCTCCAGCACATGCTTGGCCACCTTGGGAGTGGCGGCCTTGGGCTTGACGGTGACGGCGCTGCCGCCCACCAGCGCCATGATCGGCGCGGTGCCGGCCTCGCCCTGGGCGATGGCGTCGTCTCTGGCGACGATGAGCCAGTAGCCACAGGGCAGCTCGGCCGCCGTGCCCGCGTTGAGGGCCACGGACACGGCGCCAGAGCTCCGGAGGGAACGAGCGAGCTGTGCGCTCAGCGCGCTCGTAAGGTGGGAATCGGTGTTGAGCCGCTCGGCAGCTTCCTGCGCGGTGGTCTGGGAATTGGGCATACCAGCGCTATGCAGCACAGGCAGCACGGCGTCGCGCACGGCGTCGCTTGCCCAGACAA
Source organism: uncultured Collinsella sp. (assembly GCA_938023705.1). GTDB lineage: Bacteria > Actinomycetota > Coriobacteriia > Coriobacteriales > Coriobacteriaceae > Collinsella. Next base: position 29,928 of record CALJDJ010000017.1, on the reverse strand, counting down.
GGTCGGTGGCGATTTTGGCATCGTTGTCGTCATCGATGACGTTGGCGCTAAAGATCTGGTAGGCGTTGTAGCTGCGCGCCACGGTACCGCCCACCGTGATGGATCCGGTCGTACTCGGCGCGGCCTGCGCGGATGCGGGGAACACAACCGCGCAGATGCCGATCAGGAGGGCAAGCAGCGCAAACAAGATCGGGAAGGAGCAAACTTTCTTATTCACGACGCTCACCTCCCTTCGCGCTCGCCTTGCGACGAACGTGCATCCAGGCCGCAGCGACGCAAAGCATCGCCGCGCCGGCAAGGTACGTCAGAGTGACGCCCGACATACCAGAAAGGGGCAAAGAGGTGGAGTAGGTGTTGATGAAGGTGGGAGTGGACTTGCCGGTGAGGTCGTGGGGCGTGTCAGTGGTCACTTCATTGCCATCACGATCCTGAATCTGCTTGTAGGTCGCAGTGACGTCGATATGGTGGTTAGAGTCGTCAGTCGCGTTAACCGTAATCTGATAGACCGACTTGTCGTACGTATAGTGCGAGAACAGCGAACCGTCGTCTTTCTCGCGCACGTAGTACGTGAAGGTCTTGGAAGCACCACGGCCAGTGGGGCCAGACGCGAGCTGGTCGAGTTGATCGAGTTTGTAATCAATCTTGTCGAAGCTCAGGGTCTGGGACTTGTCGCCGTCGGCAGTGGTGGACTTGCTGCTAACGATATCCGTAAAATCTGTGTCGGTCGCAAGCTGGAGCGTGAACTCCTTCATCTCGCCACCCTCAACGACCTTAGTCGCCATAGGCGTCCAGGAGCCCTTCGAGTCGTACGGAGTGAACTTGTTAGTGAAAGTCGTGGAGTCACCCTCACAGATAATTGGATAATAGTCTCCACTCTTCTGCACCTTGCTCCTCGCTTTTACGTTCTCCCACTTCCCAGACGACTCGCGGAATTCGTACTTGGTTACACCGACGTTTTTAATCGTGTAGTTATGGATGTAAAGATCCTTCAGTTGGCTTGAGTTTTCTTTACTCGGAACAGACATGAGCAAGGTCTTGGTATCTTCGGCCGTCACCACAATCTTATACACGCTGGAGTCGTACGTGATGCCAGAATCACCACCGGGATCTTCGACCAAGTAGTATGTGATTTCGTTACCCGCGCCACTCGATGCGAATTGTTCACCAAGGTCAAACGTAATGCTGCCTTCTGCATCATTTGCTGCTGTTCCAACCTCGGTGCAAACGTCGCGATTGAATGTCGTGCCAGCTGTCGTGCCAGCCAAAGGGTCGTCTGAATCCTTGCGATACACCGTAAAGGAGAACTCCCCATCATTGAGCTTGCGGCCTTCCAGCTTCTTGGTCGCCTTGAGCTTGAGGCTCGGATAGACATACGTGTCCTCAGGCGCGCCCATGTACAGGTCGCCGTTCGACATGATGCCGCCGCCATGGTTCCAGGAATAATTGCCCGTGATAAACGTCGCGCCCGCCTCTAGCGCAGCCTTTCGCGCATTGATCGCCTCGGGGTCTTGAGCCTTAACATCCGAACTCAGGCCGATGCTGTTATATACCTGCACGCCACCGTTAGCGGGGATAGTAATGGCTTTCTGAAGCTCTAAGCTTCCCCGATACTTAGCATCGCCGCCGCCAAGCATTTTGCCAATCACCGCCGCGATCGGAGTCGTATGACCCTCCGCCGCAAGGAAGAAGTCCGCGTGGCCGTTTTTGCGAAACACTTCGGCATTGTAGGCGTCGGAGTCCTGGTCCTTACCGTGACCACCGCCGGAAAGATGGGGGGTGCCGTTATTGCCTGTATTACTCACGGATTCGTAATCGTTCGCGTTTTGCTCATTTCCGGCAGAAGTATTACCGAAAATCGCCGTGCCGTCGGTGCCTGTCACCAAAGTCTTACCCGTCGGGCAAACCGCAACGCCGCCACCGTAGCCACCGGCCTCATTGCTGCTTATATAGGAGTTATAGACAAATAGCCTACCAGCATTAGACGCGACCTTAGAATCGCCCTGGACGAAGATGCCGCCTCCACCCCAGTCAAAGCGAGACATGCAGTGGTTATTAGTGATATAGACTGGATTTGAATTTGACGCTCCTTTTATCATCGCGTCAACCATCTGGCCCACGCGAATGCCGGCACCCTCAGAGCGAAAACTCACGTTAGAGGCAATAGTTCCCCCCGTAATGTTGAGCCATGCCATTGTCTTGCGCGAGCTCGCCCCTTGGTGTTCGATGTCGGTCACATAGACGCCGCCGCCGGCTTCCTCAGAATAGTTGCCCGTGATCTGGCCGCCCGAAATGGTGACATGAGTACCGTTTTTAGCGGCAAGTCCAGCACCGCCATGATCGCCATTACCATCGTTACCACAGTAATTGGCATATTTATTGTTAGTAATGTAGCCACCAGAAACAGTAACGCTGCCGCCTTCGGCCATGATGCCGCCGCCGAAACCAACACCAGTAGCAAGCGTGCTGTTGCCGGAGATTACGCCATTAGTTATGTTGACCGTGGAGTCTTTAGCATACACACCACCGCCACTAGGAGCACTGTTGCCGGCAATTACGCCACCGGAAACCTCGAGGGTCGAATTACCGTGTATTTCAATTCCGCCGCCCGCACCCGAGCCAGAAGCTCCACACACATAGCCGCCGCGCATGTTGACGGTAGAGCCGTTCTCGGCATAGACCAAGCTGCTAACGCTGCTGCCTTGTTTTTGCGTGATCACGCCGCTCACAAGGTTAAACGTGCCACCCTTGCCGTTGTTGTTATACAGATTGATGAGCTTTAGATTTGCGTTGCCGTCGCACGCCACGATGGCGCCCTTAATATCGACGTTATGTCTGACAAGCGTCTCGATTGTCCCTGTACCACTCGGAGTCGATTGGGTCACGTAGTAGGTAAGATTAGACGGAATGCCACCAACGTAATTTAGCTCGACTTTCTTGCCATAATTATTGGGATCCAGCTTCTGCCCCTGATCAGTCAGCTGTTGGACATCGTTGACCGTCTCAGTCACCGGCGCGGAGTCCTTAATTTCGTCCTTAATTGTAAGTGTTGCGCCGTTAGCAACATCAAATAACGGCTTGTCGGTGTTCAAGCACTTGATCTTATGCCCGTTTAAGTTCAGCGTTATATTGCTGCCGCTCTTCTCAAGTTTGATTTCACCAGCATAGTCAATATCAGCTGTAAGCTCGAAGCAGGCAGTTTGGTTTTCCCCAACGCCTTGAAGCTTAGCTGACAAATCATCGGCGTTAGTAATGTTAGTAATAGCTGTGGTTGTCTCTTCGCTCTCTGCAGCCTCCTCGGCTGACGCGACAGCGTTAACATCCATCGCATCATTATCTTCCGCCTGCGACTCGTACTTGGACTGCTCCTCCGGCCGAGCATCGTCGTCGCTCGCAGCATCGTCGCTGTTCTGGTTACCGGCGTCTGTGCCGGCATCCCCGTTAGTACTGTTGTCTATACCAGTAGACTCACTTGAGGAACCCCCCCCCATCACAGTTTCCTCGGTAGAAACCGCCTCGGCATCGTTGGCGATGGCCTGCGAGATCGGAGGCATGACGAGCGACAGTACCAGGCTCAACACGGAGGCTCCACACAAAACGCCTGCCAGTACACGGCGCGTCGCTTTATTACTCTGCTTAGATTTGTCCGAATTCGCTTTCATCGATGTCTCCTCCCCAAGAGACCGCGATCTTGCTCTTTCCCTATCAAACGTATCTGCGCAATCTGTAATTGCGCTCGCTAAGTGATGCAATTATAACGATTGTTTAAACATCTGAGCAGCAAAACCGACATTTTTGTGCAAGTTCTTAATTCTCTTGACAATTGTTTAGATTTGCCTTCGTTTATTCGCTATAAAACATCTGTTTCTACTGGTAATTAAGTTAGTTATCAGTTTTTTAATAGCATTTTATTTATTTGCACAACCTTTTGCTCAAGAGCAAACATCCTGTGAACGGTCGAATAACGACAGTGAGCGGTAGGTCATCAACCGGGAGGAATACCCTACCAAACTGATGAGAATATCTTTAACCCATCGGTGGTTAGAAGCGTAATGTTCAGACAACTAAATTTGAATTTTCGCGCAGATTTTAGGCATCAATTCGCCCAAATCGCCTGAGGCCACCGCAAAGGCACCTGTCCCCTTTGCGGTGGCTCTCCCCCGGCGCTACAGCAGATGTTCCTCGATAAAGATCGCGATGCCGTCTTCGTCGTTGCTGGCGGTTACATAGTCGGCGGCGGCACGGGTGGCATCGCTGCCATTTGCCATGGCCACGCCCACGCCGGCGTCGGCCACCATGCAGGTGTCGTTGTCCGCATCGCCAAACACGCAGATGTTCTGGAGCTCCATGTCGTTGAGCTCCGTCACGCGCCCAAGGCCGCGCGTCTTGGACACGCGCGGATCCATGAACTCGTAGAGCCGCTGCGTGGTCTGCAGGGCCGCCGCCTTAACAGTGTTATCTGCAAACGTCGACGCCCGCTCAATCACCCGCGGCATCACCTCGGGCGCCATGGTAAACATCACCTTGGGCTGCGGCTCGCGCAAGAACTCGGCAAAATCGACCACCTGGTAGGGCACGCCGTCGACGCGCGACAGGTGCTCGACGCACGCGTTGCTCTCGGGCACGTAGAACACGCCGTCTCGGGGGCAGACGGGTGTTGCCGGAAGGTCCGCCATGTGCTTGCAGATGCGCGCGATGGTCTCGCCCGACAGCGGAAAGCTCAGCTCGTTGATGGCGTGCGCGCGATCGATGACCTCGGCGCCACCGCAGCCCACGAGCACGTCCACCAGGCCTTCGATGCCCCAGAACTCGTACATGGCCTCGGTCGCGTGGGCGTCGCGCCCGGTGCACAGGCCAAAAAGCACGCCGCGGTCGCGCAGGGCGCGGATCGCCGCCACGGTGCGCGGGGACACCGTATGCTGGCTCGTGAGCAGCGTACCGTCGATATCGCAGAACACGGCTTTGATGTGGCTGAAGGTGGTGTCCATGGGGGCCTTTCTGGGTTGCGCGGCGGTGTGGGGCGTATTCGTGAACGGCGTGCATGGTATACCAAGGCGCGGGCGCGGCCCCTCAAAGCAAAACCACCACAAAGGTGCCTGGCCCCTTTGTGGTGGAAATGACGTTTGCGGGCCAAACCATCACAACATTCGATGTTTTTTGGCAAAATCGCGATTTTCATCGAATGTTGTGATGGGTTTTACTGCCTTGCGGCACGATTAAAATGCCGGCGTCCAAACAGCAGCAGTGCCGCGGGAACCGCCGTCACGACCATGCCTGCCCCCACGAGTGTCCGTTGTACGCCAAATGTTGCCGCCAGCCACGGGGCAATCGCCAGAGGGGCCACACCAGCGAACATATTGCCAAAGCCCATGACCGAATTGACGCGACCAAGCTGCTCGAGCGGAGCCGTCGTCTGCACAATGGTGTTGTGGAGCGGGTTGACGACACCCCAAGCTATACCCAGGGCGATCTGGCCGACAAGGGCCACGCCCACGTACGGTGTCCCCACATAGAGCAGACTTCCCAGGCCCACGGACATAAGCGCCACGAGCAGCGTTTTAAGGTTGACCAGGTGCGGCGGCAAGCGGAGCGCGAGCACGGCACCCAGCACCGCGCCGACACCGCAGGCAGACGAGAGCCAGCCCATCCACTCAACGCCAACGTGCAGAACATCGCGATAGAAAAACGACTCGAGCGGATCGAAGGCACCGTAGCCAAAGTTCGAAAGAAAAATGATGCAGAAAAGTAGCGCGAGGACGCTGTTGGTGAAGACCGTCTTGATGCTGGCTGCGAAGGTGGCGCGGGCGGGCGTGCTAGGGTTGGAGCTTCGTCCCGCACGCTCCCCTTCCTCTGTCGAATCGGTATCCGCATGCCCGACGATATGGCTGGTCTGCGGCCTAAAGCCCCAACCGACGACGAACGCCAGCACGGTAAAGAGCATCATAAGCACGAACACCGCGCGCGACGACGCAGCCGCCGCGACAAAGCCGCCCAGCGTGGGGCCAACGATGATACTCACGTTTGAAAACATGGCGATGGCGGAGTTGATGTCTTTGAGCTCGACAGGATCGTCGGTGAGGTAGGCCGGATAGGACGTGGCGATGGGCTGGGCGAATCCCATCGTAAAGCCCAGAAACACCGCGCCGAGCAGGACGACGCCGGTCGCGCTACCAAAGGCGATGATTGCCGCGCCAGTTGCAAGAGCGCCGATGATGCTCAGCAAGAAATGGCGGCGCGGACCCCAGGCGTCGAACGCCGCGCCGCCCGCAAAGGACCCCAGGATCACAAATACATTCATAAACAGGACGGCCAGCGATGTCGCCACGACTGAGGCATCGTCTGCATAGGTGAGCGTTCCGATGACGCCGATAAAGTAGCTGGTCTGAAAACCGGTGTAGATGAGGAAGCGCATTGCCACCAGGCGCTTGGCCTGCACGGACAGCGACGATTGAGGCTTTGAGAAAAGAGATGCGAGCATGGAGACTCCTTGTTTCATACGAATACGGGCGGTGGGCATTCGCCACCGTCTGTCAAATCAATCTATCCGCATGAAACGTTAAGGACACATCAAGCCCCTTTTCTCCGTTTTTCGCCCGTCATGAACTACTTGGTAGATTGTAAGGCATGTCCCATACATCTACCAAAGCAAAAACCACCACAAAGGTGCCTGGCCCCTTTGTGGTGGAAATGACGTTTGCCCAGATAAAACCTGCCAAAATAAACCTGTCCCTTTTTGGCATGTTATGGCAGCGCAGCGAGCCGGTTCCAAGTGCCCCAGGTCGCCCCGAAAGAGGAGCGACGCGTACTTTGGTACGCGAGCGACGGCTTGAGGGGCGAGATGGAGTGCTTGGGGCCGGCGCAGCGTCAAGCCTTAAAGGTGGTCTTGGATAAGATCGCAGATGGCTCGGGCGTCGTTGATGTTGATGGCTCTGGTTGCAAAGCCGGCGTCGAAGGCCTGACGCGCCAGGGCTTCGTTGCAGGCAAGGGCCAGCGTGCGGCCGTCGACCAGGTCGAGCGAGCTCTTGCCGCGCAGACGGTCGACACCGGAACGAGCGACGACGATGTTGTCGAAGCCCTCGGTCTTGTAGCCCTCGATGATCACCACGTCGACATCGTTGTAACGCGACAGCAACTCGCGCGCAGGCATCTCGTCCTCCTCGCGCGTGTCGGCGTACTCCGCCCAGCGCGTGGCGCAGATGAGGCCCACGTGCTTGGATCCGGCCTGGTGATGGCGCCAGGTGTCCTTAGCGGGCACATCGATATCAAAGCCGTGATGCCCATGATGCTTGAGCGAACCCACGCGCAGGCCGCGGCGGGTGAGCTCGGCAATGACCTTCTCGACGAGCGTGGTCTTGCCCGAGTTTTGGTAGCCGATAAACGCGATCGCGGGGACGGCCGGTGTCGGAGCCGCGGGCGCGACGGCGACGGGTGTGCTCGCGAGTGCGGCACCGTCAGCGGCCACGGCCTCAACAGCAGCGGCCTGACGCTCTGAACGATCCCACACGCCCGAGCGGCCACCTTCCTTGTGCAACAGGCGCACGTCGACAATCTCCATGCCGCGATCGACGGCCTTGCACATGTCATAGATGGTCAGACACGCGGCACTCGCGCCGGTCAACGCCTCCATCTCAATACCCGTCTTGCCCGTCACGCCGGCCGTGACCAGTACGTGAAAGCCAACCTGCCCGTCCGTGCGCGCCGGCGCCCAGCCCTCGGGCACGTCCTCGGCCGGCGTCCCCGCCGGTACGATGGGCGCAATGTCGCACTTACTCTTGGTAATGAGCAGCGGATGGCACATGGGGATGATGTCGCTCGTGCGTTTGATGGCCATGATGCCCGCCACGCGCGCGCAGGCAAGCACGTCGCCCTTTTTGGCGCGGTCCTGCAGCACCATGGCTTGCGTCTCGGGATGCATGAGGATGGTGCCCTCGGCGATGGCAATGCGATGGGTCTCGGCCTTGTCGGACACGTCGACCATGCGTACCTCGCCCTTGGCGTCCACGTGCGTCAGCTCGTCGCGACGGGCGTCACGGGCGGGCTCGGCGACAGCGCTGGCAGACGGCTGCGCGGACGCGTCAGCGTTGCCAGCATTCGCCGCAGCCGTGGCTTTGTGGGCAGACATCGCGGCCCTGCGAGCGGCCTTGGTGGCATCGGCGTACCTGCTCTTGGCCATATGATCATCCTCCGATTTGGGACATAAATCGTTGCGTGCCCTCAATTATCGCGTGTTCCTGCGGTTTGTGGGCCACGGCATCGCGCCAAATCGAAAGTACCTGCATATCATCACCACGACGCAGCGCCTCACGCACCGAATACTCGGCATCGCTGAACAGACACGGACGCACGTTGCCGTCTGCCGTCAGGCGCAGACGGTTGCAATTCGCACAAAAATGGTTGGACATGGCGCTGATGAAGCCGACCGTTCCCTCCGCGCCCGGAAAGTGCCAATAGCGCGCAGGGCCCGCACCAGCAGGAGCGTCGGTATTGTCAAGCGGTTCGAGCTCGCCCAGGCCCACCGCGGCGGCCCCGGCATTGATGCGTGCCCGCAACTCGTCACTCGGCACGGTGTCGCTCGCATCCCACAGCTCGGGATTGAGCGCAGGCGCATGCGGGTCCACGGCGCAATGCGAGCTCGTGCGCTCGTCGCCGATGGGCATGTATTCGATAAAGCGCAGGTGGATGGGTCGGTCCAGCGTGAGCCGCGCGAGGGCCGTCACATCCTGGTTGAGCCGGCGCACGACAACGCAGTTGACCTTAACGGGCTCAAAGCCCCAAGCCAGCGCCGCGTCGATGCCGGCCACGGTCTGCTCGAGTCGACCCAGGCGCGTGATCTTTCCAAAGAGCTTAGGGTCGAGCGTGTCGAGCGAAATGTTGACGCGGTTAAGCCCCGCGTCCTTGAGCTGCGGTGCCAGCTTGGGCAGCAGGGCGCCGTTGGTGGTAAGCGAGATATCCTCGATCTGCGGAATCGCGCGGATGTCACGAATGAGCGGGATGATACGGCGGCTGACCAGCGGCTCGCCACCCGTCAGGCGCACGCGGCGAATGCCCTCCCCCGCCACCAAGCGCACAAAGCGGGCGATTTCCTCGGCACTGAGTAGCTCGTCGTGTGCACGGGGCGCCACGCCATCGGCCGGCATGCAGTAAATGCAGCGGAAATTGCACTTGTCGGTAACGGCAATGCGCAGGTAGTTGATATCGCGGCCAAAGCCGTCATGTTGCACGCGCCCGACCACGCAGCCCTCCCCTCACGCTGACCTTTATTCTTCGGGGAATATAGTACCGCACGGGAAGAATGGGTCGACATGCGTACGACACGAAAGACCTTTGCGAGCAAGACCGGCTTCCCAAGCCCATCCTCAGCACAGACCATCACAACATTCGGTGCTTTTCCCGTTTTTGGCAAAAAACGTCGAATGTTGTGATGGTTTGTCTGCCCACGGCACCCCGTAGAAGGACCAAAGCGCCCCTAAAGGTCGCCGTCCCAGTGCCGAATCACGAAATCTCGCAGGTCGTTCTGCCGCTTTTGGAATGCTTCGCTTCGGTCGCACTTGAGGCCCATAGCGAGCGCGATGGCGTTCATCGCCCGGTGCAATTGCAGCTGGTGGGCAAACTGAGTCCCGGTGAGGACGATCATCCTAAAGCCCAGCGCGCTCAGCACGGTCATACGCTCCGCATCCGACGCGCTGCGCTGTTTATCAAGATGGTCCGAACCGTTGTATTCAATTCCCGTACCGCTCGCAGGCGCATATACGTCAATCTCGAAATACCCGGCCTTAGCGAGATACTTGAACTCGCTGGGAACATCGACCCGATGGTTGAGCTCGATCTTGGCGTATCCCAGCCCTCCCTGGGAACGTTTTGCTACGACCATGATTGAGGTGGCCGTCTCCATGGGCGATCGCGCGCCATCGTGCACGCGTTTGAGCACGGCGGCCGCGCGTATGGCCCCCTGACGAGATCGGTTCTCATTGCAATAAGCAATCAAATCGGCAACGGTATACCTCTGCCCCATCTCGATATAATCGCCTGTCGACAGATGATTCAAATGGTATCGGGCACAGATTTCGTAGCCATATTCCAGCTGCTCGGGCTCGCTCATCCACGAACCCGCTTGGACAAAGCACATGACCTCATCAACCACTAGAAGGCCCTCCGCCACCTCGATAAGATGGCCTGGGGGTACCGGCGCCCCAAACACGTGGCACCTAAATCCAGCCGGCGTCGAGCGCTCAAAATCGAAGTTAACGAGCGTATCGATATGATCGAGCTCTTCTCGTGGAATACCAAGCGAAACCAGATAGTCGGTAACGATCCCAACTGCCGTCGAAGCCCTCAGCCCCTTGGCATCGAGCCCCAATTTGGGCAGGCCCGCGGTCGGCTCCGCCTCGCTAGCAAGCGAGTCCTCATCGTATAGGCTGCTTGCTCGCGAGAGCAGCTCGGACGGGCGCGCCACGTTGTGGTACATCCAGGCAGTCTTATGGGACAGGACGATCGGCAGGTCCATGAGCCCTCCAATGGAGTCGGATAACCAACCTTATTCCCCTGCCCACGGGTCCGCACACCCGCGTGCGCAAGAAAGCGATTCCACCCGATCGAGTGGCAGAAAAACCATCACAACATTCGATGCTTTTCCCGATTTTGTCAAAAAACGTCGAATGTTGTGATGGTTTGAGGCGAGGTGAGGGGGCACGGAGGGGTCAAAGCATCGTGCTTGGAGCGTGACTATTTTCGCCCCGCTGCCAACACAAATCTTGACTCTACAATCGTTGTAGGGTTTTCACTACACTGGTACGTAAACAAACCAAGCCAGAAAGCCCCGCCCATGGAACACGACCTCACACGCGGCAATGTCCTCAAGACCATCGCGGTCTTTGCCCTGCCCTATATGCTCTCGTACTTTTTGCAGATGCTCTACGGCATGGCCGACCTGTACATGATGGGGCAGTTTAGCGGCGCCGCCGGCATCACCGCCGTGGGCAACGGCGCGCAGACGCTCTATATCATTACCGTGACGCTCGTGGGCCTGGCCATGGGAACGACGGTTATCGTCGGCCACGCCGTGGGCTCGCGCCGCTTCGACCGCGCCGAGACCGCCATCGGCAACACCATCACGCTCTTTATGGGTGTCTCGGTGGTGCTGGCCGCTATCTTGCTCGCACTGTGCCCGCAGATCGTGGCGCTCATTGGCACGCCGGCCGAGGCGGTCGAAGGCACCGCCGCCTACCTGCGCATTTGCTTTATGGGCATTCCGTTTATCGCCGCATACAACATTCTTTCGGCCATCTTTCGCGGGCTGGGCGATTCGCGCTCGCCCATGTACGTGATTGGCGTGGCATGTATCATCAACATCGCGCTTGATTTTCTGTTTATCGGCCACATGGGGCTCGGCCCCGTGGGCGCGGCGCTCGGCACGGTGACCGCGCAGACGGCGAGCGTGGCCCTCGCGCTCGTGTGGCTCAAGAGCCGTCGCACAAACATCCACGTTAAGCGCAGCGACCTGCGCCCCCAGCCCGAGGTGCTCGGCAGCATTCTTAAGATCGGCGTGCCCGTGGCCGTGCAGGACGGCTGCATCCAGGTGGCGTTTATGTTCATCACCGTCATCGCCAACCACCGCGGCCTGGTCGACGCCGCCGCCGTGGGCCTGGTCGAAAAGATGATCAGCTTTTTGTTTATCGTGCCGAGTTCTATGGGCGCTACCGTCAGCGCGCTCACGGCGCAAAACGCCGGCGCGGGCAAGGGCGACCGCGCGCGTCAGGTGCTCAAGGATGCCATGACCATCTCGGTGGTGTACGGCTGCCTGATCACGGTGCTGATGTGGCTGGTGGCGCCGGCGTTTATCGGCTTTTTTGCCAAGGACGCTGCAGTAGTCGCCGCCGGTACCGGCTATATGCGCAGCTACATTTTCGACGCGATCTTTGCCGGCATCCACATTTGCTTTAGCGGCTTTTTCGCTGCGTATGGCAAGAGCTACATCGGCTTTGCGCACAACGTGCTGGCTGTGGTACTCATTCGCGTACCCGGTGCATGGCTGCTGTCGAACGCCTATTCCGACACGTTGTTTCCCATGGGCATCGCCTCGCCGTGCGGATCGATTTTGTCGGCGGTCATTTGCGTTGTCGCGTTTACCGTGCTCAACCGCCGCGGAACTTTTGACAAGCTGGTGGCGTAGCGGGGCAACGCGAGCCTGGCGCTCCTCCCCTGTTTTTACCGAAAGGAGCGGTCCTGTGACCGACATGCCAAGCGAACACACCGAGGGCCTGCTCTGCATTGGCGAGGTGGCGCGCCTGCTCAATTTGAGCGTGGGCACACTGCGCCATTACGAACAGATGGGGCTATTGGAGCCGGCATATGTCAATCCGGCGAGTGGGTACCGCTACTACGGATCGCGGCAGCTCTCCACCCTCAACACCATCGGCAACCTGCGCGTTCTCGACCTGCCGCTGACCCAGATTCGCGAGTTTGTCACTACGCGCGATATGGATTTGATGCAACGGCAACTGACCAAGCAACAGGAGTTAATTGAGCACAGGCGGCGTGAGCTGGAGCGCATGTCGCGCAAGATTGACCAGCGACTTGCCTTGCTTCATGGCGCTTTGAATGCTGATCTCGACACCATTAGCGAAATCGAGGAACCCGAACTTCGCTGCGCCACGCTGCACGAGCGCGTCAATCCCACCGACGCCTATTCGCTGGGATGGCATATCCGCCAGCTTCAGCAGGGGCAGCACGAAACCTTTGCCTATCTGGGCAATCTGGGTGTCGGGATCAGCGCCGAGCGTCTGGCCGCCGGCGACTTTGATGGTTACGACGAGGTCTTTCTGCTGCTCGATGACACCGATGATTACTTGGGCGACGTTGAGACGCGACCCGCCGCGCGCTGCCTGACCATAAGTTTCCGCGGCACGCACGGGCAAGCAGCCCCACGCTACGAGCAACTGCTGAGCTACATGCACGAACACAACCTGACACCCGCCGGCCCCTCGCGCGAGATCGCCCTCATCGATGACATCATCAGCGACGACCCAGCAACCTACGTGACGCAGATCACGGTGCCCGTTGCCCCGTCCAAATAAAATCCGCCCGAAAGGCATCATGCTTTCCGGGCGGATCTTCAATTTGGTTATCGATGCGCTAAGCCCGGGGCACCTCGCCAGTAGCCAAGATCTGCTCGAGTGCGTCCTCGTCCAGCACGGGTACGCCCAGTTGCTCGGCCTTGGTGAGCTTGGAGCCCGCTTTGGGACCGGCGACCAGATAGCTCGTCTTCTTTGACACGCTGCCCGAAACCTTGGCGCCGAGTACCTTGAGCGCCGCACCTGCCTCGTCGCGCGTGCGGTTGACGAGCGTGCCGGTGAGCACGAAGGTCAGACCCGCAAGCGGCTGTGCGTCGGCGAGCTCGCCCGCCACGCCAGCTTCGGCCGCGGCTTGCGCATGAGCGGCGCCCAAGTCGACCTCGAGCGAAAGGCCCGCTTGGCGCAGACGTTCCAGCACGGCAAGGTTCTCGGGCACGGCCAGGAACTGCTTGACGCTCGCCGCAATCTTGGGACCGATGCCCTCGCACTCGGCGATATCCTCTTCGCTCGCCAAGATAAGCTTGTCAATCGACAGGAATCGCTCGGCGATGACCTCGCCCACGCTCTTGCCCACATGGCGGATGCCCAGGGCAAACAGCACGCGACCGAGCGGCTGGCTCTTGGATTTGTTGAGCTCGGCGATGATTTTCTCGGCCGTCTTAAGGCCCACCGGGATGGGATCGCCCTTCTTGACGCCCTTTTTGCTGTTGGAGCTGGCATACACGCGGCCCGTGTCCAGGCCGGCGATATCGTCGACCGTGAGCTGGTAGAAGTCCGCAACATCGTGGATCAGACCGGCAGCGATCATCTTGTCGACGATCTCGTCGCCCAGGCCGTCCACGTCCATGCAGCCGCGGCTCACCCAATGGAGCAGGCGCTCCTTGAGCTGTGCGGGGCAGTCGATGGACACGCAGCGATAGGCCACCTCACCGTCCTCGTGGACCACGGGGCTGCCGCACACAGGGCAGACCTCGGGCATGCGCCAGTCAACGCTGTCTGCCGGACGCTTATCGAGCACCGGACCCACGACCTCGGGGATCACGTCGCCCGCCTTGTGCACGATGATGGTATCGCCTTCGCGCACGTTCTTGCGGCGGATCTCGTCGATGTTGTGCAGCGTGGCGCGCGCGATGGTAGAGCCGGCGACCGTCACCGGGTCGAACTCGGCGACCGGCGTGAGCACACCGGTGCGGCCCACCTGGATGCGAATCTCGCGCAGGATGGTCCGCTTTTCCTCGGGCGGGAACTTAAAGGCAATGGCCCAGCGCGGTGCGCGGGCGGTAAAACCTAGGTCGAGCTGCTGCTGGAAGCTGTCAACCTTTACGACCACGCCGTCGATATCGTAGTCCAGGTCGCCGCGGTGCTCGAGCGCCTGGGCACAGAACTCGTGGACCTCGGCCGGCGTGGCGCAACGAGCCACGTTGGGGTTGACGCTAAAACCGGCGCTGCGCAGCCAGTCGAGGAACTCACGCTGGCTGTGGACGTGCAGCGGATCGGTATCGGCAATGGCGTAGATAAAGGTGGCCAGGTCGCGGCGCGCCGTGACCTTGGGATCCTTCTGGCGCAACGATCCGGCGGCGGCGTTGCGCGGGTTGGCGAAGGGGTCGCGGCCCTCGGCATCGGCCTCTTCATTCAGACGAACAAAGCTGCCTTTGGGCATATAGACCTCGCCGCGTACTTCGATGGTACGCTCGCGGTCGGCACCCATGTGGGCGAGCGCCGGCTCGGACAGGTGCATGGGCACATCCTTGATGGTACGCACGTTGAGCGACACGTCCTCGCCCGTTGTGCCGTCACCGCGCGTGGCGGCGCGCACAAAGGTGCCGTTTTGGTAGGTAAGCGCCACGCCCAGACCGTCGATCTTAAGCTCGCAGGTATAGGTAACGCTACCGGCACCGAGCGCATCCTCGGTGCGCTGGAGCCAAGCGTCGAGCTCGTCCAGGTCCATGGCATCATCCATGGAATACATGCGCGCCATGTGCGTGACCGGAGTAAACTGCTCGCTCACGTAGCCGCCCACGCGCTGGGTGTAGCTGTCGGGCGTCACCAGATCGGGATAGGTCGCCTCGATTTCTTGCAGCTCAACGAGCATTTTGTCAAAGGCAGCGTCCGTGATCTCGGGTGCATCGAGCATGTAATAGCGATAGGCGTGGTAGTCGAGCTCGTGACGCAACTCGGCCGCGCGCGCTGCCGCCTGGGCACGGGCATCGGTCGGTGCGGCGGCATCCGCGCTCGCGGGCGTTTCGGAATCGATGTCTACACCGTCACCAAACAGGCTCGATTGCTCCATAGCGGTACTCCTTCGCTCGATTTCAAACGGATACTAGAGTACCACCGGTCGCAATGAGGCCGAATAGCGGTCTCGAACCGCACCGAATCGGCAGCCGCCAGACTGGGGTGGGTCGCGCGATTAAACCATGCTCTTATCAGCTCTAAATGATCCGTTTTCCTCCGTCCCCAACGGATCAATAAGAAAAAAAGGGCTGTCCCACGTTGATGGGACAGCCCCCCTGGCCTCGATATGTGCGAAACGGCTCGTTAGCAGCCCTGGCCGTGGCCTTGACCCTGGCCCTGCTGGCCGAGCAGTTCCTCCAGGTACTGGCGCAGCTGCTCATCGGTAATACCGCCGTTACCGGTGTCGGTCGCGCTGTCGTCCTGCTGCTGGTTCTGCAGCTCCTCGTCGGAGCCCAGTTCAACCGTGACCTTCTTCTCTTCCTTGCCGCGCATGAGCGTGATCTCGACCTTCTCGCCCACCTCGTGGCTGCGCAGTGCGATGATCAGGCCATCGGCGCTCGTGATCTCGTCGTCACCCAGCTTGGTGATGACATCGCCCTCCTGAATGCCGGCCTTGGCAGCGGGGCCATCCTCAACGACGCTCGCCACATACGCGCCGCTATCGGTGCTCAGCTTGTTGGTGCGGGCGTTGAGCGCGTTGACGCTCGAAAGCGTGGCGCCCAGGTACGGATGAACCGGTGTCTTGCCGTCGATAATCTGGTCGGCAATGTTCTTGGCATAGTTAACGGGAATGGCAAAACCAACGCCCGAGCTGGAGCCCGAGTAGCTCTCGATGAGCGAGTTGATACCCACAAGCTCGCCGTTGTCGTTAACGAGCGCGCCGCCGGAGTTGCCCGGGTTGATGGCGGCATCGGTCTGGATCATGTTGGCATAGATGGTGTTACCGTTGGTAGAGCTCATGGCCGTGGAGCGATACAGCGCCGACACAATGCCCGTGGAGACAGACTGCTCGTTGCCGAACGGCGAGCCAATCGCCATGACCCACTCGCCCACGTTGAGCTTGGAGGAATCGCCGATCTCGATCGGCGTGAGCTTGGAGGCGTCTGCGTCCTTGAGCTTGATGACGGCCAGGTCGCTCGAAGCGTCGTTGCCCACGAACTCGGCCTCGTAGGTGGTGCCGTCATCCATGGTCACCACGTACTGGTCATAGCCATCGACCACGTGGTTGTTGGTGAGGATGTGGCCCTCGGTATCGAGCACCACGCCCGAGCCGACGCTGCCCGAGCTGTCCGACTCGTCGGCAGACTGCGAAAGCGAGCCATTCTGGCTGCCGCTCGAAGTGGCGGTAATGGAAACCACGGAGGGCAACGCCTTGGCAGAAACGGCCTCGGCCAGCGTGGTGTCCTCGGAATCAATCGTAATCTTTTGCGTCGATGAACCCGAAGCACCCGCCGTCACGGCATTCTTTCCGCCGCCAATGTTGAGCGTGCCGCTCATAATGAGCGCAATGACCAGCAGGGCGCCGCAGGCACAACCGGCAAGCGCCGTAATAAAGATCGGCAGCTTTTTGGTCTTAGTCTTGACCACTGTGTGCTTGTTTACAACCTGCTGGCTGCCCAGCGGCTTTCCGGTCTGCGTGTCGTAGGCCTGCACGTAGGGAATGTTGCTGTCGGCAGGCGTCGACTCTACCTGCACACGCGGCTGCTGTTGGGTCTCGCCGGCGTTGCCCGCATCCTGGGGACGCTGGGAATCGTTCTCGCTCATAGCTGCGATCCTTTCGTCAAATAACCAAAGGCCCGCCAAACATGTGGCGGGCCATCATTGTTCACGTTGAGTTGTACCCCAAGCTGGGCAGTCCCGAGCACTAGATGCCAAGATTTCAGCTTTGCTTAAGTAATGACATGCTTATAGGCCAATTCGTTTTATGCCGTCATGTCTATTCGATATAACAGTCGATAGCAAAGCTATATGTTGAATCGTTAATGAAGTCCGTAATCGTCGCGCCCATGCCTGATCCGCACGTCCACTTATCTTTCTCCGCGTCGTATGGCGTTGGCTCCCACCCCGTTTCATATGATGCTTCGCTTTCCGTGAAGTTATTCATCACGTATTTATCCTTCTGCATGAGCGCGTACCAAGCGTTTGCATACATCACAAGCGGATCGATTTGGACTATCGAGTACTTTCCGGAACGAATCTCAATTTCTGTTTTATCGTTATAATAAGCGACTGTGAGCTCAATCTTGGCAAGCAGCGGCAACGTTTCATCTGATTCCCTCTGGATTGTTATGACATCACCGGCCATAGCGTCGGCAGACACAGTTTTGCTCTCTGGCGTGAAAATAGTCTCTCTGCTTCTTGTTCGCGTTTTGTCATTGCCATTTTCATCTCTGACCACCGTGTCGACCACGAGCGTCAATCGCTTCTGAGCGTCCGGCAACTCCACGGCTTCTGCCATCCCGGCTCGCATCAAAATAGGAGCCCCCGCCATCAGACCTAAGAACTGCTTTCTATCAATCATTCTTCATTCCCCTTGTCTACTTGATTTGACTTTCTCAGCTGAATGGGGATACAGAACAGTCCCGTCAAGTTCCTTATCTTCCACAAAAACTAGAATCCATTTATCACCTGCTTTCAACCCTGAGACATATCCGGAACTTGACTTACGGCGCATATCGATTCTCTTACGGCAACCACTTGGCATAAGCGCCTCAAATTGCCCGTTATGAACATCCGATAGAGCGCGCACCTCGACTGCAACAACCGTGTCGTTTTCTCCCCCATTAGTCGCCCTTAACAGAAAGAAGCTCGCTGCGGTGAGCAAAGCAAAGGAAAGCACCAATAGGAGCATTGCCCTTCGAATGAACTTGTCGCCGTTCACGAGTACAATCAACCCTTGCAATATGTGCCATCGTGAGACGTGTAAATTGATACGTCATATGGAAGAAACTGTAGCTGGTTTGTCCATCCATTCCAAACAACAAGCAGGTACTTCTTGGCATTCGAGTATGTGTTATGCATTGCCACGTAGCCCACAACTGCCATTGCGTGCCCGCTGCCATTTGACCGGAGCCTTCCAGAGAAAATACTCAGATTCCCCGAGTCGGTATTCACCCTAAAGGAATCCCATGACGGATACCAAACGAATGACGTCTCAAGCTCCTTGCCTCGTCTTGCACAAAACTCCTTTAAGGCCGGAGCGGGTTTATCAGGAGAAGTCTTGCCTTGAGTAAAGTACAGACCAGTCGCTTGATCATATTTCTTTTCTTCTTCTTCCCATGTCCCCGACAGCCTCCAAAGCTCCGAGTATAAATCGGACAATTTAAGGCGGTTCAAAGTCACATAGTGACTGCTAACTGCAAACATTGCCGAAACAGCGCAAGCATAAGTCCCCGTTTCTTTGATAACTTCTGTTTGCGTTGGCGTTATTATTCCCGAAACCGTTTTGCTCGCATCAACAACATATCCCTGTTTATACAAATCCTTGGCAGATACAAAAACGTCATCGAAATGTTCCGGCGATCCGCTGCGATTGCCTCCCGAGGACAATTTATTTGGTACTTTTTTTCCACTTGCGTCTAAAACAATGTTTTTATCTAAGTCGGCAACGCCAACAGTTAGCTCGTCAATCTTTAACGCAACGACGTTATCCGAGGATGCGAGGAGTGCAATTTCTTCGCTTGCACTCTCGATAGGTAAAAGAGCGTTCGGAGCCAAGCAGTATTCGCTGATCCACCAAGATCGCTCTGAATCAAATACGACGTAGCCATAGTTAACGTCATCCCGCTTCGCACGAACGATATACCCGATTGATTCCCCATCGGAATTCACCATTTTTACTGGGTCACAAGCGGTCACCGGCTCATCCGATACATCATCAAAGAAAGCCTGCGCTTGCTCCACAGCTATTTGCGGTGTGACACGGACCAAGTCGTCGTCTCCAAAAACCAACCTTGGAGACATCAGGGCGGCAAGCAACACTATGAATCCGACAATCACCTTTCTCGAATAACGCATTTCTTCCTCCATCCGTGTAGTAGGGAGATACGGTAACTAAATGATATTCGCTAGATAGTGTTATACGTTTGATATTGTTTTTACTGACACACTTTTAATCGGTGAAAGGTCTTCTTTTCGCCCTAAACGAGAAAAGGGTACTGGAGAAATCTCCGGTACCCTCACATTGCCCTCTATTTACTTGCTAGTCCTTAAACAGATAGCCCACGCCGCGGACGGTGGTGATGTGCGCCGCGATCTGCGGGCCCACCTTGGAGCGGATGCGTCGGATGTGCACGTCGACGGTGCGCGTGCCGCCGCAGTACTCAAAGCCCCATACGCGGTGCAGCAGCACCTCGCGGCTGTAGGCACGGTTGGGATGCGTCGCCAAAAAGCTCAGCAGCGAGTACTCCATCAGCGTCAGGTCGATGGGCTCGTTATCGAGCGTCACCTGGTAGGTAGCCAGGTTGATCTCGAGGTTATCGATATTGAGCACATCGTCGGCGGTGACGGTCTCCTCCTCGCCCATCAGGCGCTGCGCGCGAGCCTTGAGCTCATTGGGCGTCGCCGTGGGGCATACAAAGTCGGCATGCGCGTGATTCGGCAGGCGCAGGGTGCCGAGCGCCTCGTCGTCGACGATCACCAGCATGGGGACACCGCCGCGATCGTCAAGCCACTTGGCGATCTGATCGATGCGGTCGCTGCGGATGCCATCGGAATCGAGGATCAGCAGGTCAAAGTCATGCGCCGCAGTCGGCGAATCGGGAGTGGCCAGGCTCACCTCGACACCCAGGGTGGTCGTCAGGCTGCGGGCAAACTCGTGGAAGCGCGTCGTGCGCGCCATGAACAGGGCACTCTTTTCGGACATATCGGCCTCCAAAGAAATGAGCTCAATCGTACTGGAACAAGCCAGCGCGATTAGGAGTTCGCCAGGTAGTGCTTGATCTCCCACTCGGTGATCGTAGACTCAAACTTATGCCACTCGTCGCGCTTCTTTTTGAGGAAGAAGCTGTGGATGTGCTCGCCGAGGGCATCCTTCATAAACTGCGAGTCCTCAAACACGTCGAGCGCCTCTTTGAGTGAGCGCGGCAGCAGCGTGTAGCCGGCCTCGACCATCTGACGGTCGGTAAGCTTGAGCGTCTCGGCCGTGGCCTCGGGCGGGAGTTCCAGCTTGCGCTCGATGCCGTCCAGACCAGCCGCCAGCGTGACGGCGTTGACCAGGTACGGGTTGGCCATGGGGTCGGGACTGCGCAGCTCGATGCGCGTGGACAGCGGCTTGCCGGGCTTGTAGACCGGGATGCGAACCATACTCGCGCGGTTGCGCAGGCCCCACGTGGCGTACTGCGGCACGGAGTCGCCACCCGTGGTGATGCGCTTGTACGAGTTGACCGTGGGATTGGTGATGGCGCTGATCTCGCGCGCGTGCGCCAAGATGCCGGCCATGTAGTGCTTGGCGATTTCGGAGAGGTGGTACTTCTCGTCGTCCTCGCCCCAAAAGACGTTGTTGCCGTCGTGGTCGAACAGCGACTGGCACAGGAACATAGCACTGCCATCCTCACCCGCCAACGGCTTGGGCATAAAGGAGGCGTGGCAACCGCTCTCGTAGGCCTGCTGCTTAATGATGAGTTTGGCCGTTGTGATGGCGTCGGACATGCTCAGGGCCTCGGCGTGACGCAAGCTCATGCCGTGCTGCGAGCGGCCGGCGGCGTGGAAGGTGTACTCCACGGGCACGGACATCTTCTCGAGCGTGAGGACCGTGTTGCGACGCAGGTCGCGGGCGGCATCGCTCACCGAAAGATCGAAGTAGCCCACGTTGTCGAGCGGCTCGGGGGTGTGCTCGTCGGGGAAGTAGTAATACTCCAGCTCGGCACCCACGTTGAGCAGATAGCCAGCCTTCTCGGCCTTGCGGAACATGCGGCGCAGGGCATCGCGCGGGTCGCCGGCAAACGGCTTGCGATCGGGAGTGCACACGTCGCAGAACACGCGGGCTACGCCGTTGTGGCTCGGGCGCCACGGCAGGATCTGGAAGGTCGAAGCGTCTGGGAATGCGAGCATGTCAGCTTCCTCGGGCGTGGCAAAGCCCTCGATGGCGGAGCCGTCAAAGCCAATACCCTCCTCAAAAGCGACCTCGAGGTCCTCGGGGCTAATGGCAAAGTTCTTGAGGCGGCCGAGAATGTCGACAAACCACAGACGAACAAAGCGGATGTCACGTTGCTCTACGGAGCGGAGTACGTAATCGATGTTCTGCTGGTTCATGTCGCTCCCCTTTCTTTCGGGCGGGTTTCGACTGGTCTATATCGCAGATACTATCGCAGAAAAATGTTTCCGCAGGGTTAAAGCGTATCAAGCGCTCAAAAAACGTGCGCGAACAGGCCGTCACGAACGAATGGTTAGCGCGAGGTCGAGGCGCGGTGTTCAATGTGGCCGGGGACCTCGATGCGCTTGGGGGCGAGCTTTGCGGCGTCGCCCACCGTAGTGGTAACGACGTCGATGCGCTCGGACAGGCGCTCGACCACGCGCTCGGCAATGGTGAGGGTGTCCTGCGCGGCCGTGGTCACACCGCCAAAGAGCACGTGGTTCCAAGGGTAATCGTCAAACGTCGCGATCTTGAGGCCCGCCGGCAGCGAGGGACCCAGCTGTGCCAGCGCCTCGGTCAGACGCAGGAAGACCAGGCCGTTGACGGCAATGAGGCCGAGCTTTTTACCCGCATACTCGCGGATGGTCTCGTCCAGGCGACTGACGCCCTCGACACCACCGTCGGCCAAGGTGACGACCTCGCCCGCAAGACCGCGGCGCGAAAGCTCGTCGGCAAAGGCCTCGGCACGCTCGCGACGCACAGGGCTGTCGTCGCTTGCCTCGGTGAGCAGGCACAGGCGCTCGCTGCCCGCAGAGGCCAAGGCGTCTACCAGGCCGGCGACCAGCTCACGGTTGTTGGAGGTCACCAGATCGACGCCACCGTCGGCAACATCGCGGTCGAGCAGCACGACGGGCAGGCGTCCCGCAGCCGCGGCAATCGCCTTGTCGTTGCCGCCACAGGTGTTGACGACCAGGCCGTCCACACCGGCATCGATAAGTCTGGTGAGCGACTCTGCTTCCTTGGCGGAATCATTGCCGCTAATGGCAGTCATAAGCGAGCAGCCGCGCGCGGCGGCACTAGCGGAAAGCCCTTCGAGCATGGCGCTGGAGAACGGGTTAGCAATGTCGGCCAAGATCACGCCGATGAGGTTGGTGCGCGAGCTGCGCAGATTGCGCGCGGCGGCACGTGGACGATAGCCGGTGCGCTCGATAACCGCCGCGATGCGAGCGCGGGTTTCCTCGGTCATCTGCCCGGGGCGGTTGTTGAGATAGCGCGAGACCGTAGCCGGGCTCACGCCCGCCTCGGCGGCAATGTCCTTGATTCTCATCTGCGCCATAGCGCACCCCGTTTCCCAATTGTCGGCAGTCTGAGCCATTTTAGGCATTTTTTTAAAAATCTCGCTTGCAAAACGCTGTAGGTGAGTATACTACAACTCGAAACGAAACCGATTTCGTAAACCGATTTCGGCAAGCGTTGGCACGGAGGTGCAAAGATGTACCCTACCGTCTTGGCACCTCCGTGCCAACGCCATATCAAAGGTGTACGCACGAGTAAGAAGGAGCTGCGCGACCATGGGTAAAACGGTTCTTACCTTCGGCGAGATCATGATGAGGCTCTCGCCCAAAGACCATCTGCGCATTGAGCAGGCGACCGAGTTTGATGTCCGCTACGGCGGCGCCGAAGCCAACACCGCGCTTTCCCTGGCCTACCAGGGTGACAAGGCAGCTTACGTCTCCGTTGTCCCGGCCAACCGTCTGGGCGAGTGCGCCCTGCGTTCGCTGAAGGTCTACGACGTCGATACCTCGCGCGTCGTGCGCCAGGGCGACCGTCTTGGCTCCTATGTGTTTGAGGTCGGCGCCTCGCAGCGCGGCAACGGCTGCGTCTACGACCGCAAGTACTCTGCCATCAACATGGCCAAGCGCGACGTCTTTGACTGGGACGAGATCCTCAAGGGTGTCGATGTCTTCTACTTCTCCGGCGTGACGCCCGCCGTCTCCGACGAGATGGCCGCCGCCTGCAAGGATGCCCTCACCGCCTGCCGCGCCAAGGGCATCACCACCGTTTGCGACGTGAACTATCGCGGCAAGATGTGGTCGCCCGAGAAGTCGCAGGCCACCATGAAGGAACTCCTGCCGCTCGTTGACATCTGCATTGCCAACGACGAGGACGCTCCTGCCGGCCTCGGTATGACCTGCGTCTCCGGCTCCCTTGCCCACGGCATCGAGGAGCGCGACACCTACGTCGAGATGGCCCGTCAGATCTGCGCCGAGTACGGTTGCAAGAAGGTCGCCTCGGTCGTCCGCAACATCTCCTGCGTCGAGCGCTCCATCTGGATGGGCATGCTCTTTGACGCCGAGAGCGGCGAGCACTGGTTCTCCCCTGCTCACGACGTGCACGTGCTCGAGGGCGTTGCCGCCGGCGACGCTTTCAACGCCGGCCTCGTCCATGCCCTCATCAACGACTTTGCCCCGCAGGACGCCGTCAACTACGCCATCGCCGCCTCGATCCTCAAGCTCACCATCAAGGGCGATTCCAACCTGGTGACCGCAGACGAGATCGCAGCCGTGGCATCCGCCGCCGACGGTGGCACACGCGTCGCCCGTTAATTCGTTCCCCATTCCGCGGACTGCAGCTTTCCATACCCATACCTCTGCAGCCCGCTCCCCGATTCCTCCGGTCGGGCAAAACCACCAGTCCCATTCCGGTTTTGCCTGGCACTTCCTATACGACTGGTCGCGCAGCCGGTTTTGAAATTGCTTGTGACCCCAAGCAGTGCCTCCGATAACCAATCCAAAACCGGCTCATGACCAGCATATTTGGCAATCACGCGCCAGCGCGCGCCGTACATCGAAAGGAACATCATGTTCGATCAGTTCTACACCACGCTTGAGTCCCTGGGCATCGTGCCGGTCGTCGTGCTCGATAAGGTCGAGGACGCCGCACCGCTCGCCCATGCCCTTATGGCAGCCGGCATGAAGTCCGCCGAGGTCACCTTCCGCACTGCCTGCGCCGCCGAGTGCATCGCCGCTATGGCCGAGGCCGAGCCCGAGATGTGCGTCGGCGCCGGCACCGTCCTGACTGTCGAGCAGGTTGAGCAGGCCCGCGCCGCCGGTGCCAAGTTCATCGTCTCCCCGGGTTACAACGAGGACGTTGTAAAGCACTGCATCGACATCGACCTGCCCGTCCTTCCCGGCACCGTGACCCCCTCCGAGGTTACCGCCGCCGAGAACCTGGGCCTCAAGGTCACCAAGTTCTTCCCCGCTGCTCAGTACGGCGGCCTGAACACCATCAAGGCCCTCGCTGCTCCGTTTGTCGGCCATCGCTTTATGCCCACCGGCGGCGTGAGCACCGCCAACGTCGAGGAGTACCTGAGCTCCTCCGCCATCATCGCCTGCGGTGGCACCTGGATGGTCAAGCCCGCCCTGTTCGCCGACGGCGACTTCTCCAAGGTCGAACAGATTGCCCGCGAGGCCATGGACGTCGTCAAGAAGGTCCGCGGCTAGGTTTAGCTCTCTATCGTGAAAGGGGGCGTGCCCTAGACCTCGCCCCTTTTCTCTTAAAGCGGCTCGGAAGCGCGCCGTTTCCGTCACGAGCAAGAACCAAAACCGTCTTGTATGCTGATAGAACGTGACGGAAGCGACACGCCCCCGAGCCGCTTTGCTTTCCCGGTCAATCAACCGACTCAACATAATCCAGTCCACCAAAACTGCTGCGGCGCCGTCTGGAGGAATGGACCCTTGCCTCCGGTCTTTTCCTCCAAGCGGCGCCGCAGCCTTTTCGTGCCCCGGCAGCGCCCCGGCACTTGCGGTGAAATACGGACTGCTTACGCCGCCAAAGCCGCAAAACAGTCCCTATTTAACCGCAACTAATAAAGAGGACGAATTAGATTGCCGAGTCTTTGGACAGCTCAAAGTAGTCGGGATGCAAGGCGATAACCGGGCCCTGCTCCTCGGGCATTAGATGCAGGTGCGTCTCTGCCAGGTAGCTCGCCGTGTCGGTATCGCCCTTCTTAATGGCCTCAAGAATCCGGCGATGTTGCCCACGGATCGGCGCCCAGTCCAGATCCTGCGACACCATACGCAACCAGTTGTATCGCTCGAAATGCGTGTTGACGCTCTTCATCCAATCCCACAACATGTGGCGGCCGGCAATCTCAAAACATGTCTCGTGGAACAGGTTGTCCAGATCAAAAAAGCGACGCGTTTCACGATGATCGAGTGACTCGGACTCGGCAAGAATCTGCCCGAGCCGATGCTTTTGCTCGGGCGTGGCGGCAGAGCAGCATTTAATGAGTACGCTTCTCTCGAGTTTCTCGCGCAAGAAACAGGCGTTCTCGGCGCGTTCCATGCTGATCTTAGAGACGTAGGTGCCGCTTTTGGGACGCGTTTCCACCAGCTCTTGCTCGCGCAGGCGTACAAAGGACTCGCGAATGGGCGTGCGCCCGATTCCCGTCTCCTTTTCCAGACCGATCGCCGATAAGCGCGTGCCGGGCTTGAGCTCGGCATAGATGATCTTGGAGCGCAATGCGTTGTATGCCTGATCTTGCAGGCTCTGATAATGCTGGTGCTGTTCCATAAAGCCCTCGAATGAAGCCCACGGTTTGTCGAATAACTCCACGTAATACTATCGCATCCCCCATCCCACGGCGATGTTTGAGGGGTAGGGCCGGGATTCGGCTTTTGACCGATAAGTTGTTGCAATTAGGTGAACGTTCACCTAATTTCTTCTATTTCGCTTTGCAAATGGATTCCCATACGTATACTAAATCTCAACGAAACCGATTTCGTCAAGCCTGGGCAATAGGATGCTAAGACGCACCCTACCATCTTGGCATCCTATTGCCCATGCCATGCCATTTGCTTTCTTCCCGTCTCGTTGAGCCCTTCAGTCCCATTCCGGCACAACGAGACATTCCTAGACGACTGACCATGGGGCCGGCTTTTCTGTCGTTGAGGCAGTGCCTCCGATAACCCTCTTTTTGCCGGCCCAGGTCAGACATTTCTCTTTAAATATCCTTCAATCGAAAGGATGCAGCAGCATGCGACCGCTCATCATCATGCATGGCGAGAAGATCGACTGGCGTCATACCGTCATAAGAATGCTGATGTATCTGGCGGGCGTTGCCGTGCTGGCACTCGGTATGAGCCTCCAGACGGCATCTGGCCTGGGCGTCGCCGCGCTCACGTGCTTTGCCACGACCCTATCCATGCTCACGGGCAAGACGCTCGGCTTTTGGATTACAACTACCTATGTCGCTTACATCGCGGCGCAGCTCGCCATCTTGCGACGCGAATTTCAACCGCGCATTTTGCTCGAGCTTTGCTTTTCAACGCTAATGGGCGGCTTCACCGATCTGTTCATGGCGTTCAACCCGCTGCATCCCACGGCGCTCCCCGCGCAGGTTGCGACCATGCTGCTCTCCCTCGCTATCACCGCATTTGGCGTCAGTCTCGTCGTCAACATGGGCGTTGTCCCCAACGCACCCGACGGCTTGGTGCAGGTCATTGCGGAAAAGCTCAAGCGCCGTTTTGGAGACGTAAAGGTCATGTTCGATTGCTCGCATGTCGCCGCCTCGCTCACGCTGTCGCTGGTATGCATGCACAACTTAGGCGGCTTTGGCGTAACCACCGCCATCTCGGCACTGTTCTTGGGCCACATCATCAACTTCGCCAACAAGCTGTTTGCCCAGCGATTCGTCCGCATGGCGTTTGGCGCCAAATAGCGAACAGCCGCGGAGCAAACGAGGCTCGAGTGCCCGGCATATCGATGTCGCAAATAACGACGCACGCGCTATACGGACGATGAGGAATAGCCCGTCGCAAACCCCGCAAGCGGAGCTATATGTTGCTATAACTTGACATAAATTGGTCCATTGCCAGCCGGCATGCAAAAGGCCCCAAGCCATTCGCGGCTTGGGGCCTGCCTGGTAACACAGGTCTTTCGGACTACGCTCGCTCGTATTTCGTGGCGCGGCCTGTCCCCTGTTTCATGATCGCGTTTCGGCTGAGCAGAGATTCGAGCGCGGACAGTGTTCGCGCACGGCTCAGCCCCGTCTGTTTCTCAATCTCACTTCGCGACATAATTCGTCCGCCCGACAAGGCCTTAAGAACCTGAGCCTCTTCTCCAGACCCTTCAAAGGCATCGGTAACGGGCAACGCGACAGCTACCACGCCGCCACGAATATCAAAGACCGGCTGATTAATCGAATCGCGATAGGCACGCCTAATGCGCGCAATTCCCGTTCCAAACTTCTCGATATAGTCCAACTTTAAGAAGACCTCGGCAACGATGGGATTTCTGAGCACGGATATCTGTCCATACAGGTATTGCTCCGTCGTCAAGCCAGCGGGCAACGACCCGGGTGAAGTCACAACGACGCGATCATCATACAGAGCAACCTGAACATTCGCTTGCACGTCCCACGTCCGATGCACTAGAGCGTTTGCAACTGCCTCGCGGAATGCCTCGAGGGGAATCCGGTCGGTCTGAACACGCTCGACACCTTCGATGCGCTCATAACGATAGTAGCGCGCGAACATGGCAACTGCTCTATCAACCTGCTCAATTGCAGACAGGCCCGTCGTCGTCTCACGATCTAAAAGCACGTCCTCGGTGTCGCCAAAACGAACGCAGTCGATGCCCGGAAATTCGTTGTTATCCGCCAATATCGCCGCGGCATTGGTATAGCCATCCTTGCCGAGCAGGCGAAGCGTTCGCATGATATCCGACGTGAGCTCAGAAATGCCTAGATGCTCGATGCACTTGTGTTCGAGCGTATGAAAACTCAGGTCCTGGCGAGCCGAGGTGAGCGCATCGAACGTCAGATTGCTGCCTTCGAGCGTCAGCCTGCCGTACTCAAAACGGTCGACCTCTACCGTCGCCGAATCATTTCGCCTGTAGGCCTTCCCCTTGCTTCGATAGGGCTTGTCCTGCCCCTCGTAAACCGTAAGCGTTACAGTTCCGCGGTTCTCGTCGAGCTCGAGCGTGTAACGAGGCGCAGGATCCAGACTGTCATTAATCATGTTCTCGATGCGCAGACA
This sequence comes from uncultured Collinsella sp., assembly GCA_938023705.1. Classification (GTDB taxonomy): domain Bacteria; phylum Actinomycetota; class Coriobacteriia; order Coriobacteriales; family Coriobacteriaceae; genus Collinsella. Next base: position 1,513 of record CALJDJ010000017.1, on the reverse strand, counting down.
CTCCGCAACCGGGTCAGAAAGACCGACTGCAACACCACCGTCGTCAACGCCAAACTCTATCTTGCCCGTCCCGTAGTTTGCATAGGCGCTCACCGTTTTAAGAAACGTCGGCGTTACGCTTTCCTTGTATTCGACGGTAGGACTCTCTCTGACAACCATACGTACGGTCCTTCTCCTTTTCATGCTCATCTGAACCGTATTATAAGACGAAAAACATTTGCGTACGGCTTAGAACCAGACGCAAACTGTTTTCGTCTTATTTGCGTACGGAAACTAGATACAAATTTCACGTTCATACGACTATTTACCAAACGCATAGTGTTTTCGTCCGGCAATGCGTCCGTAATCCAAACAAAAAGACCCCGAGCTCGTGTTGAACTCGGGACCTCTTGCGCCGCGCATCTATGAGAGGAGAAATGCGATGCGCACGGGCGCTACTCCATGTAGCAGATATCGCGACGAGCGGCTACAACCGTTCACCTTTTAAAAGTGAACGTTCACCTGATTCTAGGAAAACCTGACTTTTAATTCCTCCGCTTCTCCTATACTGAACTTGTAATAGAAGCAAGACTTATATAGATGAACGTTTCTTTTGGAAGGATTGTAATGTCTAACCTTATGGACAGCTTCCGCCTAGACGGCAAGGTCGCGCTCGTGACCGGCGCCACCTATGGCATCGGCATGGCCATGGCCGAGGCACTCGGCGAAGCCGGCGCCAGAATCGCCTTTAACGCCCGTCACGCCGACAAAGTCGCCGAGGCCGAGAAGCACTACCGCGAGCTAGGCTTTGATGCTCACGGCTATGTTGCCGACGTCACCGATGAGGCCGCCGTCGCCGAGCTCATCGCCAAGATCGAGGCCGATTTTGGCACCACGCCCGACATCCTCGTCAACAATGCCGGCGTCATCCAGCGCACGCCGATGCTCGACATGAGCGCCGAGGACTTCCGTCGCGTCGTCGACATTGACCTCAATGCGCCGTTTATCGTGTCCAAGGCCTGCCTGCCGGGCATGATCGCCAAGGGCCACGGCAAGATCATCAATATCTGCTCCATGATGAGCGAGCTCGGCCGCGAGACCATCGCCGGCTATGCCGCCGCCAAGGGCGGACTCAAGATGCTTACCAAGAACATCTGCTCCGAGTTTGGCGAGGCCAATATCCAGTGCAACGGCATTGGGCCGGGCTACATCGCCACCCCGCAGACCGCACCGCTGCGCGAGACGCAGCCCGACGGCAGCCGTCACCCATTTGACCAGTTCATCATTGCCAAGACGCCGGCCGCCCGTTGGGGCACGCCCGAGGACTTGAAGGGTCCCGCCGTGTTCCTGGCTTCCGACGCATCGAACTTCGTCAACGGGCACATTCTGTACGTGGACGGCGGCATACTCGCATACATCGGCAAACAGCCGCAATAAGGAAACCGGGCGAGGCGGTCGGCAGTTAAGTCTGCTGCTCGGACAGTCCTGCGCAAGACGGAAAGCACATTAAGTGCTTTCCTTTGCGTGCGGAACT
>CALJDJ010000016.1 GCA_938023705.1 uncultured Collinsella sp. | reverse complement strand
GCGGCCCCCGCACGCCCGCGAGCGCCGCGCCCATGCGCCCGCACGGCCGCGCGCCACGCCACGGGTCCCGAAACCCGCAGCAGCCACACCAGCACGCGCTCACACGCCCACGAGGCGGCAACGACCAGCACGGTCCACGCCAGCAAATCAGCCGTCTCAATCAAAAGCTTTGCCTGATAGATGCGCTCACCCACGGTGCCCGTCGCCATGCCGATAAGCTCCGCCGCCACGCCGGCCTTCCAGCTCATGCCGATCACGGCGCGGACGCACGAAAGCACAAACGGCAGGACTTCGCGCCAGGTATGGGCGCAAAACAGGCGCCAGCCGCGCACGCCATGCAGACGGAACATCTGCTCCAGCGGTTTATTCACCTGTGCCAAGCCCTCGGCCAGCGAAAAATACACGCCCGGCAGCGCCATCAAAAAGACTGCCGCGATGCTCACGCGCGCCGACCCCAGCCAGATAAGCAACAGGACCACCACGCAGGCGACCGGCGTCGCCTTTACAAACGACAGCGCCGGAGCCACCAGGTGCGCAAACGCACGCGAACGTGACGAAATCCCGGCAAGTACGCCACTGCACACCGCGGCAAGCGCCAGCCCAGCCAGTATCCGCGCGCCCGAGCCCGCCAAAATCGCCCAGGTACCGTCATCGCATACCAAGCGCAGCAGCGCCAAGGCAACAGCACCCGGCCCCGGCAAAATCAACGGCTGCGCCACCAGCGCCGCCACCAGCATCCACACGGCAAGCCAAAAGGCGGCGACGACACCTGCTGCCGCCACCGCCTTCATACGCTCTGTCATTTGTCGAGCAAACGCACGCACGGGCTACTCCAAGTAGTAGAAATCGTCAGCCGGAAGTTTACCACCAACGGCGCTCGCGTCCGCGTCGAACAGTACCTGCAGATACCCGCTAAGTGCCGCCTTCATATCCTTGCCCGTCTGGCAGACAAGCATGCACCCGGGAATCGCCTTCTCGGCGATCTTGGCGTTATCCACGATGCCGACATCGACCACGGCCTGAGCCCAGTCTGCCGGCGCCGCATTGACAGCCTTAACGCTCGCCGCATGGCAGCTCAGGAATTCCGCCACGGCCTCGGGATGTTCCTCGGCAAACGCGCGGCGCACCACGGTCACACCCGTCAGCAAGCGCGAGCCCGTGTCTCCTGCCAGCTCGTCCCACACATCGGTCAGACTTACCGGCGCCGACAGCTTGCCTTCGCTCTTTGCGATGGCAGCGGTCTTGAACGGCTCCGGCAGCACGCCCACGGCGGACGGGTCGGCAAGCAGCGCCGACAGCACCTCGGTGGGCTCGCTCTTAAACTCAAGCGCCACCTGGCCTGTCAGGCCCGCGCGCTCCAGCAGGTAGTTCATGACGTACTCCGGCGTGGTGCCCTTGCCCGTCATATAGACGGTACGCCCCGCCAGATCGCCAAACGAGGCCACGCTCGCATCGCCCGTCACTACGTTCAGCACACCCAGCGTGTTGATGTCGATGACCTGCACCGCACCCTCGGTCTTGTTGTAGAGCACGCTCGCCACATTGGCGGGCACCAGGGCAATGTCGATATTGCCCTGAATGACCTTGGGCACAATCTCGTCGGCGGCAGTGTTGATCGCAAAGTCGAACTCATTGTCCGTCTCGCCATCGGCCGCCTGGTCCATAAACTGCACCAGCCCAATCGACGTCGGGCCCTTGAGCGACGCGACGTGCACCTCAACCGGCTCGGCAGCGGCACCGTCAGCGGCCTTCCCGGCAGCCGGACCCGCTGCAGACCCCGCCCCCACAGCTCCGCCGCCGCAGCCAGCCAGCGCGAGCGACAACGCGCCCGCGGCAAGCGCCGAGGCAAATCCTCGGCGCGTCATCTCAACATCAAACGCGCGCATCGCTAGCACGCTCCCTCGTTGGGCATCGACCAGGCGTGATGGTCGGTATGCAGCAACTCCTCGGCCAGCGGTGAGAGCGGCTCGCCCAAAAACTCGCTATAGCACGCCTGGACATCGAGATTCTCATGCGAGAAGCGAATGTCCGCAGCGGCATCCAGGCCCCACAGCACCTGGCCGCGCTCAGCTGCCAGCTCGCAGCCGTCGTGGATGGGCTGACCGCCGCCACCGACGCAGCCGCCCGGGCACGCCATGACCTCGACGAAGTCATAGCTCGCACGGCCGTCGCGAATCGCATCGAGCAGGCGGGCAGCGTTGCCCAGCCCGTGCGCCACGGCGACGCGCACCTTGGTGCCATCGATATCGGCCACGGCCTCCTTCCAGCCATTCAGGCCACGCACGTCGGTAAAGAAATCCGCATCGGGGTTCTCGCCCGTCACCAGGTAATAGGCCGAGCGCACGGCAGCCTCCATCACGCCTCCCGTGGCGCCAAAGATCACGCCCGCGCCCGTGCCGAAGCCCAGCGGCGTATCGAGCGGCTCCTCGGTAAGCGTGTCGACGCTCACGTGGCTCGCGCGAATCATGCGTACCATCTCGCGCACCGTCAGCGCAACGTCCACATCGGGCGCGCCGCCCTCGCCCACCATGCTCGGCAGCGCACACTCGGCCTTCTTGGCCGTGCACGGCATCACGGACACCACGAACAGGCGCTCGGGCTCCACGCCCAACACCTTGGCGTAGTACGTCTTGGCAATGGCGCCGAACATCTGCTGCGGCGACTTGGACGTGGACAGGCTGTCGACAAACTCCGGATAGCGCGCCTTCACAAAGCGCACCCAGCCCGGGCAGCAGCTCGTGAACATGGGCCAGCCGTGGCTGTCGCCCTCGCCCTTGACGGCCTTCCCCAGGCGCTCGAGCAGTTCGGAGCCCTCCTCCATAATGGTGAGGTCGGCCGAGAAATCGGTGTCGAACACGTACTCAAAGCCAACGCGGCGCAGGGCGCAAGCCAGGCGCTCAACGGTGGCCTCCTCGCGCGGAATGCCGAGCTCCTCGCCCCAGGCGCTACGCACGGCCGGCGCAATCTGCACCAGTACGATCTTGTCGGGATCGGCGATGGCGTCGAACACGGTCTCGGTATCGTCACGCTCGCGCAGGGCGCCCGTCGGGCAATGCGTGATGCACTGACCGCACGCGACGCAATCGGTCTTGCCGATCGGCGCACGCCCGCGGGTGCCCACGGCGGTATGCGTGGCGCGGTTGGTCAGGTCCCAAATCCCTAAGCCCTGCACGCTCTCGCACACCTTGATGCAGCGCATGCATTTGATGCACTTGTCGTTATCGCGGATGATGGGGAAATCGAAGTCCCAGCCCTCGCGCGCCAGGTGCTGCTCGTACGGCAGATAGAAGATACCCAGGTCGTTGGCGATGGTCTGCAGGTTGCAGTTACCACTGCGCACGCAGCTCGTACAGCGCGAGTCGTGCTGGGACAGCAGCAGCTGCACGTTGGTGCGACGCGCCTCGCGGGCCTTGGGGCTGTTGGTGTGGACCACCATGCCGTCGAGCACGTAGTTGTTGCAGGCGGCAACCAGCTGGTCGCAGCCCTCAACCTCGACCACGCATACGCGGCAGCCGCCGATCTCGTTTAGATCGCGCAGGTAGCACAGGGTGGGAATCTGGATGCTGACGGACTTGGCCGCATCCAGGATCGTGGTGTGCTCGGGAACCACGACCTCGCAATTATCGATAGTGAGCTTGACCATGTTATGCGCTCCGTTTTCGGTGTTGTCGCTGACGGTGGTGTTGTTGGGCTCTACCATTCCAGGTTCCTCCCTCCGCGGAACGCGCCAAAGCCAAAGTGATCGCAACGCAGGCAGCGGCTCGCCTCCTGGCGCGCCTCCTGCTCGGTGAGACCCTGCTCGACCAGATCCCAATCGTGAATACGCTCGCCGGCCTCGCGCTCGCCCAGCTCGCAGCGGCCGCACTCATGCTTGCCCTTAAACTGGACGGTCGGCAGCTCGACCTCGAGCTTGATCTTGTGGTCAAAGCCCAGGTAGCGGTCGATATTTGCCGAAGCCACGCGGCCGGCGTTGATGGCACGGATGACGGTGGCGGGACCGGTCTGGCAGTCACCGCCGCTAAAGAGGCCATCGAAGTTGGGCACGGCGCCATCCGAATCGGTGACCACGCAGCCCCACTTACAAGCGATGCCCATGTCCTCAAACGGCTTGGAATCGATGTCCTGGCCAATGGCCACAAACACGCGCTCGCAGGGAATGACGCGCTCGGGCGTGGCGGCGGCACGCGGGGCCGGACGCCCACGACGGGGCGCGCCGATAATCTGCGGCTGCACGCGCAGGCCACTCACGCGACTTTCCTCGCCCGTCTCGATAGCGAGCGGGGCGGTCAACTCCAGCACCTCGCAGCCCTCGGCCTGGGCGCCGGCGATCTCGGCGTCCTGGGCCGTCATGTCGCAGATGCGACGGCGGTAGACGATGCTCACCTTTTCGGCACCGCAGCGCACGGCGGAGCGCGCCACGTCCATGGCCACGTTGCCGCCGCCGATGACGCACACGCGCTGGCCGCTCAGGTCGGGCAGCTCGTCGTCACCGATGGCGCGCAGCATCTTGACGGCCGACTCCACGCCGGGCGCTTCCTCGCCCGGAAGGCCGAGCTTCTTATCGCTGTGGGCGCCAATGGCCAGGTAGACGGCATCGAACTCGTCGCGCAGGTGGGCAAGTTCCTCGCCGTTGACGGAGTGATCGAGCTCAACGTCGATGCCGGCGCTCAAGATCCAGTCGATCTCGGCCTGCAGGCGCTCGCGCGGCAGACGATAGCTGGGGATGCCATAGCGCAGCATGCCGCCCAGGTGGTGGCGCTGCTCAAAGATGGTCACCTTATGGCCCATCACGGCCAGGTAGTAGGCGCAGGAAAGGCCGGCCGGGCCGCCGCCGATCACGGCGACGCGCTTGCCGGTGTTGTCCACTACATGCGGCTTGTGGTCGTTGAGGTCGCTGTGCTCGACGGCAAAACGCTTGAGGGCGAGGATGTTCATGGGGTCGTCGACCATGCCGCGGCGGCAGTGCATCTCGCAGGGATGCTCGCACACCAGGCCGCAGACGAGCGGCAGTGGGTTGTTCTTGCGGATGACCTTGACGGCGTCGGCATAGCGGCCGGCCTCGACCAGCGAAATGTACCCGGGAATGTCGACGTGCGCCGGGCAGCCCGAAACGCACGGGACGCGGGCCTCGCGGTCAAAGCCGCAGGAGTGCTCGCGGATGTGATGCTCAAAATCGTCGCGGAAGCCGCGAATGGCCGTGAGTGCCATGGCGCCGGCTTCGTAGCCGATGGCGCAGTCGCTCGAAAGGTAGATGGTGCGGGCCGTGCGCTCAATCAGGTTGAGCGTGGACTCGTCGGCGCGGCCCTCGAGCACATCGGCGAGCAGGTCGCTCAGCGCGCTCAGGCCCACGCGGCAGGGCGTGCACTTGCCGCAGCTCTGGGTGGAGCACAGGTTGACGAGCGCTGCCGTAAACTCAACGGGACACGGGGCGAGCGAACTCACCGCCAGACGACGTCCGAGCGCATCGTGCAGGTCGTCCATGACGGCCTGAGCGTGGCTGCGTTCCATTACGTGCAGTCGAGCCATAAGATCCCCTCTCACATGGCAGCCCGGAGGCGAGGCCGGGCGAAATTGCTACACGCAACACACTGACCTAAATAGCTATTTGGCAGCAACACGGTTCGGCAGGCGGTATGAAACGTCGTCCCCAGCGGCGAAATAGAACATTACCGCAGATAAATGCCATATTTGATAAAACGCATTACCAACAATGCGGCACTTAGGGACGTTCCTTTTCTGCCGGCACCCGGGGACACTCCTCGCACCAAATGACAATGCCCCGTCCACGCAATCACGTGGACGGGGCATTGCTCTAGATATGCGGCCAGCGACCCTGTTGCTTTTACTTAAGCTCGGGCCAGAAGTCCTTGTTGGCCTCGATCATGTCGTCGAGAACCTCCTTGGCGACCTTCATCGACGGCACGGTCTTGTTCAGCGTAAAGGCCTTGAGCGCCTTCTCGTACGAACCCTCGATCGTAGCCTCGACCACGAGCTTCTCGGAGTTCAGCTGCTGCATCATAAGACCTTGCTGGAACAGAGGAATGTTGTCGCGGCTGATGACCTCGGGGCCGTTCTTGCCAATGTAGGCAGGCAGCTCGACCATAGCGTCGTAGGGCATGTTGGGGATAGCGCCCTTGTTCTCGCAAATGACCAGGAAGCGCTGCTTGGTGTCGTTCTTCAGAGCGATAGCCAGGTCGGCAATCCAGTCGCCGTGGCTGCCCGCATAGAACGTGCTCTCGTCGATCTCGCCCGTCTTCTCGTAGTGATCGATACCATCAAAGAGGTTCTTCTCACGCGTCTCCTCAACCTCGTTAGCACGGGTGCGCTCGGGGTTGGAATGCTCGACGAACTCCTTCTGCTGCAGGTAGTAGTTCAGATACGTGTTAGGCAGGTACTCCGGGAAGCACTCCATGATCTCGTACTCGCCCTTCCAGACGTAGTACCAGCTGCCCTTGGTGTGGCGGTTCTGCTCGGGGTGCTCGTCAGTGGCCTCCTCGGGCTTCTTTGCCATGAGCGAGCCCATGCCCTTGAGGTAGGAGTCGGGCAGCAGAATCTCGTGCTCCTTGATGTACTCGCGCAGCTGCGGGAGCACCTCCTCGCCCTTGTGGCGGATCGAGGTGAACCAACCAAAGTGGTTGAGGCCAAAGTAATCGTACTCGACATCCTTCTTGTCGATATCGAGTGCGGCGCAAACCACGTCGATGATCGCGATCGGCATGTCGCAGATGTTGATGATGCGAGCGTTGGGACGCAGCACGCGGCAGCCCTCGGACACGATGGCAGCAGGGTTGGAGTAGTTGAGAATCCAGTAGTCCTTCTTGGCGTACTTCTCAACGTCATCGATCAGCTCGACCATGGGGAAGATGGTGCGCATGCCGTAGGCAAGGCCGCCGCAACCGCAGGTCTCCTGGCCCACGCAGCCGTGACGCAGCGGAATCTTCTCGTCCTGCTCGCGCATGGCATAGCCGCCCACGCGCATCTGGGCAAACACGAAGCTCGCGTCCGTAAAGGCAGTCTCCTTGTCGGTGGTCACCGTGAGCTTGATGTCCAGGCCAAGGTCCTCGTGCAAAATCCAGTCCACGAGCACGCCGATCTTGCGCTGGCGCTCCTCGTTGATGTCGTACAGACGAATCTCGTCAACGTCGAGCTCGTCCTTGCGCAGAGCGATGGACTTGACGATGCCGGGGGTAAAGGTGGATCCGCCACCACACAGAGTAATGATCATTGTTTACTGCTCCTTCTCAATTGCGTTTTCGACCTTGTCGCGCATCTCGGCGACCTTCATGCCAAAGATGATCTGGATATTATTGCCGTTGCGGTTGATGCCGCTGTTGGGCACGTGGTTGATGAGGTCCTCATTGATGAGGTCCGGGTTCTTAACGTTCACGCGGAGACGCGTAAAGCAGTTCTCGAGCTCCTCGATGTTGTCCTTGCCACCAAGACCTGCGACCAGGTCGGCAATACCTGCATCGACGCCCTCTGCGGGGGCCGCGGCAACAGCGCCCTGCTTCACCGCGACAGACGCGGCGGCCTCGCCCTCGGCAACGGACTCAGCAAGCTCGGACTCTTCCTCGCGACCAGGCGTGTGGAGATTGAGCTTCTTAATAAGGAAGGTGAAGAGGAAGAAGTACAGAGCGGCGTTGACGACTCCAAGCACCAGCATAACCGGCCAGTTGGTCTTGTCGACACCGAGGACCAGGTTGGAAACCACGATGTTGATGATGCCGCCTGCAGTCGAAGCGGGCACGGAGAGGACCTTGAGCAGAACCAGGAAGATGCCGGAAAGAATCGAGTGAACGACAAAGAGCACGGGAGCGGCAAAGACAAAGAGGAAGTCCATGGGCTCGGTCACGCAGGAGAGCACGGCGGTGATGATCAGCGGGATGATAACGGCCTTGGTCTTATCCTTGTTCCCCTTGTAAGCGGTGAAGATAAAGGCGAGACCGATACCGATGTAGGGCCACAGGTTGTTGAAGGTGTAGCTGTTGAAGTAGGTGCTATCGGAGAAGGGCTGGCCCGTCATCGCCATCTCGGCAACACGGATGGGATAGGCGCCGGCGATAACCTGATCACCCAGCGTAAGGGTGCCGCCCACATCGGAGAACTGGAACGGGGTGTAGATGAGGTGGTGCAGGCCGGTGGGAACGAGCAGCTTGTTGAGCATGCCGTAGATAAACAGACCGATGTTGCCCGACTCCTTAATGATGCCGGCAACGGAGGAGATGGCGCCCTGAACCGGAGGCCAAACGATGCAGAAGCCAGCGCCCATGATCCAGGAGATGATGATCATGATCAGGAACGGGAAGCGAACGCCCGAGAACATCGAAAGGGCAATGGGGAACTGCTTGTTCGAGTACTTGTTGAACACGGCACCGGTGATGCAACCAAGAATGATGCCGCCAAACACGCCGGTATCGAGCACCTGAATGCCCATAACGGTGCTCTGGCCGGTTCCGGTAAGACCGAGCATGCCGCTCGCTTCGGCAAGAGAGCCGGTGGCGTTGAGCACGATGTTGTTAGCCTGCAGGAACAGGAAGAACGACATCAGGGCAATCAGCGAAGCATGGCCCTTGTTCTTCTTTGCCATGGCGCCGGCGATGCCCACGCAGAACAGAATCGAGAGGTTGTTGATGATAAACATCAGCGACTGATAGACAACGGCGCCCACAAGCTGGAACGGACCGGAGCCCAGCACAGGGATCACGGCGCAGATGGTCTTGTTGGTCAGAATAATGCCCACGATGAGCAGAATGCCGGCAACCGAGAGATACATCATCGGCTGAACGATTGACTTCGCGAACACCTCCAACGGCGCTTTGAAATTGAACTTCTTTTTTGCGGTCATAGCGGTACTCCCCTTCCTTTTCCGCAAATTAAGACAGATGTGCCCTGGACAAGACCGTGAGCCTTGCCTTATATCAATCGATGTGTGGGCACGTTATGCCTAGAGACCAGGTTCTCCAAGCAGGTTAACAATGTGATATGCGAGATAACTCTTCTCGGCATCGGTAACGACAACGTTATAGGTAGACGCTAAGTGGTCGGCAATTGACTCCGCACACGAGAACGCCCTCGGATACGCCGTTTCATCGATACGGAACAGCGCGTCGCCATTGACCTGCCCCGCCGCGGGATCGAGCGCCCGCTGCGCAAAAAACTGCAGATGGCGAACGAAACGCTCGTACGGCAACGAGGTGACGTCAAGGGTCGTGGCATAGTGCTCGGAAACAATCGCGAGCACGTCGCGAACAAGCTGGACCGAAACAATCAGACGGTCAGAGCGCTGCGGCATGGTGGCGTTGACGATATGCAGCGTAATAAAACCCTGCTCTTCTTCGCTCATCTGGATGCCCATATACTCCTTGATAATCTGCAGCGCACGGCCCGCAAGCGCGTACTCCTTGCGATAGAACTGCTGGATCTCGAGCAGCAACGGATTCTCGCAGGGGACGCCCTTGCGCTCGCGCTCCAAAGCAAGGCTGATATGGTCTGCAAGAGCAATGAGAATCTTGTCGTTGACATCAACATTGAGCTCTCGACGGAGCATCTGAACGATGTCCTCGGAAATCACGAGGTTAACGGTGGGGATGGACTCCAAAAGATGTGCCAAGCGGTCAATCGTACGCGAATCCTGAGAAGTGCCCTCCTGCAGCGCATAGGTCTTTTCGACCGATGCTTCATCGATAGCGTCGCCGGCATGACGGCCAAAGCAGAGGCCTCGACCGATGACAATGAACTCGGAGCCATCGTCCGAAGTGACCATTGCGACGTTATTGTTGAAAACTCGCTTGATAACCACGGTACCCACCACAAGAATTTACTCGGAAAGCCAGACGACAGGCTCTTTAACAGCAACAGGGCCGGAAGCGTGCTCACGAAGAGTCGAGTTCTCCGAACGCTCGCACACGATAACGAAGACCGTGGGATCGAAGCCGGCGGCGCGGACCGCGTCGAAATCGACCTCGACGAGGGGCTGGCCCGCATCGACATGGTCACCCTGAGCAACAAGCGCATGGAAGCCCTTGCCCTCAAGTTTAACAGTGTCGATTCCGATATGCAGCATCACCTGAGCAGAGCTGTCGTCGGACATGATGCCCAGCGCGTGCTCAGTCGGAAACAGCGCCGCGACGGTGCCGGAAACAGGAGCGCACACCGTTCCCTCTTGGGGAACCACGGCAACGCCATCGCCCACGGCACGGCTGCTAAAAGCGGGGTCATTGGTATTTTCTAGATGAACAAGCTCGCCGGAAACGGGAGCGAGGATTTCGAACTCGGAAGCTGCAGTCTTCTGCTCATCCGAACCGCCCATCAGGCGAGAAAAGAAACCCATGGTGGCATGTCCCTTCATAAATATAGCCCAACCAAGATCAAGCGAATGCATCCATAGAGACACACCCGTTCAAAGACTTTGGTTAGGCCCACGTCCGAGGGACTCGGTAACCTTCCGCATTTCTTTTTACGGGAGTTATTGTAGACAAGCCCAAAGCCAGAACAACCATTATGACCGGTGAGCGGTATTTTTTCTTCGATAAACGGTATTTAGGCGGCACTTAGGGACGTTCCTTTCCCGCCGGCACCCAGGGGCGCTCCTTGCAGCAATTTCGTATGCGCTAGATGAAGAGCTCGCATTCCTTCCGCACGACGCAAACCTTGCTCAGCATCTGGGAAACAGCGGATAGCTTGTTGGGATCAAGCTTGCGAGCGCCTCGCGGACATACGGCGATGCAGCGCATGCAGGAGATGCACGCCTCGCCAGTTGCTCGCTTGGGGTCGCCCTTGTCGATAGCACAAACGGGGCACGCCGCGGCGCATGCACCGCAGGAGACGCAATCCTCTGTTGCCTCGGGTGCCATGCGATGACCTCCAGCTTGTTTATAAGGACGATTGCCGGGAATAGAGGGCTCGGATGCATCCTCAGCCAACAGCTTTTGCTGAATTTGCTGCGCAAACTCTGCGAGCTGCGCCGCATCCTGCGCATCCGGTCGCCCAGCAGCAAACTGACGAGCAACGGAATGCTCAGCAATAGCAGAAACAGCTGCAACCACCCTAAATCCGGCGCGCATCGCAACGTCCTCCAGCTCTACGAGCGTGTCCTCAAACGCGCGGTTTCCGTATACACAAACCAAAACAGTCCGAGCCCCGTTGCCGCACACCATACCCAACCGGTCAGTCACCACAGCCGGGATTCTACCGGCATACGCCGGCGCTGAGATTACGGCCACGTCGTCCTCAGTCATCGAGACAGCGCTGAAATCTAGCCCGCTATCGGTCAAATCGACGGTAACGGTATTCTTGTCCAGCGCCCCGGCCACAAGGCCAGACACCTTCCGCGTTCCGCCCGTCGGACTAAACACAATTTCGAATACGCTCATCTAGACACCCTCCCCCTACGCCTGGCAACGCGTCAAGCCGTTTTCACATCCAGCCAGAGTATACGGCACGTAGGGTCCCCGTTTTAATGCACCAAGCACCCTAATGCACCCACCCTACGCTGTCTGCCTCTTCGTTTTGTATAAATTACGGTACAGATTGTATATATTTACGGGATACCGCCGTGTTCTCCTGAGGTACCCCATCCTGGCCCGTGCAAAAAACGGAGTATTCTGCAACGTGACCGCGCCAGCACCGCCGCGGGCGGGCAAAACTGTAGGGCGCTGCGTCATTTAGGGTTCCGACATAGCGAGAATGACGTACCTTTGCTTCGAAAAACGGCGAAATCTAACTCAAAACGCTCATAGGGGGTATCTGAAGGCCACCGTTGGCAATACCGAATCGTATGCAGCCAGCTAGAGCTGCAGAATACTCCAAAAAATGCACGGCGCACCCCATAGGACCCATTGCTGCATGGCAGGAAACAAGCCCACGGCATCCTCTAGATGCATTCCCGAGGAAATCACATTTGAACTAGCGATCGGATACGGCAAACAAAAGGGCCCCGAACGTAGTTGCTCGGGGCCCTTGGTTCACCTCGCTCTAGCGGGCGATGCGTATGTTATTTGCGCTTGCCGCCGCCGTCGCCGGGGCGACGGGAGCTGCCACCGCGCTTGCCGCCACGGCTGTTGCCATAGCTGCCACGATTATCGCGACCGCCGGCACGGCCGCCGCGGGAGCCGGCCTGGTTGCCGCCACGCCCGCCACGATAGCCGCCACGACGCTCATCGCGGGTGTCGTCGTAGTTGCGCCAGTCATCGCGACGATCGCGGCTGGCACGCGGGTCGCGACGATCGCGCGACTCATTCGAACGACCGGCGCCGCTGCGGCCACCGTTGCCACGAGCGCCCTCGCGACGCTCACCACCGCGGCCGCCCTCGCGGCCTCCGCGCTCGTCAAAGCGCTTGCCGCCGCGGGACTCGCCGCCGCGGGTACCACGCTCGTCACCCGAACCACGGCCTTCGCCGCCGCGACGCTCATCGCGCCCGCCGCGCTCGCCATCGCGACCGGAGCGACGACGGTCACCCGAGCCGCGCTTGCCGCCGCGCGAGCCACGGCCCTCGTCCTCGCGCTCAACACGGCGACGACCTCCACGGTCCTCGTCCTCGCGACGGCGGCGATGCGCCTCGCCCTGGAACTGCTTGGCACGACGCTCGGCACGGTTACCGCGCGGGGCCTGCTCGACGGCAGCGGCACCGCCGCGCTCCTCGGCAGCTACCTCGCGGGCCACGCTCTCAACAGCCTCGTCTACGCGAGCCTGAACGCCCTCGCGCACGCGGGTCTTGCCGCCGCGCTTGGGACGGCTCGGACGCTCGCCGTCGCCGCGACGCTCATCGCGACCGCGGTTGGAACGACCGGCCACATCGCCGTAATCGTCGCCGTTGCGCTTGCCGTCGCGACGCGCTTGCTCGAGTTTCTTCTTGCTCTTGGACTTGCCGCGCTTGGTCTTCTTCTTCACCTTAAAGGCGGCAGGATCGCGCTCGGGGTCAACGGCGGCGTAGGTGAACTCGCTGTCCTTCTTCTCCTCGG
>CALJDJ010000015.1 GCA_938023705.1 uncultured Collinsella sp. | reverse complement strand
GCCGCGCTGATGCACGGCCCACTTGCGGCGCGTGGCATCCTGATAGATAGCCGGCAAAAATGTAAACCGCGGCGGGTCCAAAATCGTATCCGTGATGGTAAACACATCGGGATCAAAGGCATCCTGCGGGTTTTTCTTCTTGAACAGCCCCATATCAGCCTCCCGTACTAGCATTAAACAACTCAAGCTGAATATAGCACCAATTTCAAGCCGCCGCTTTACCGTATCGGTGCGCGGCGTCTATGGCTCGCCCAGCGGAAAAGTTCACGGACGAGGGCCGGGGTGCCTGCTTTGTTTTGAGAAGTGGGCTCCGCGAACTTCTCAAAACAAAGTATGCCTCCCCGGCCCCGCCGGCAAATAGCGGACACTCCGCATGCAATCTATGCAAACAAACAAGTGCGCTTAGCTATATTCGGTAAGGTCAAGCACACTGCCCTTCACGATAAGCGCCGGCTCCAGAACGACCTCTTCGGCACGTCTACCGCCCCTACCGGCAAGACGCTTGGACATGCAGCCAAAAGCATGCTCCGCAAGGACACCGGGATCCTGCTCAATCGCGGTCAGCGCCGGCTCAAAGAGAACGTCGGCCGCCGAGTTGTCATAGCTTACGACCGAGATATCGCCCGGGATGCTCTTCCCCATCTCGTGCAAGCGCTTGAGCAGACCGAGGGCGATGTTGTCCGAGCTTGCGAACACGGCGGTGGCATCGGTTGCAAGCACCGCCTCCGAGGCCTCGTATGCGCTCGGAATGTAGTACTCGCTCTCAAACTCCAGGCGCGCGTCGATGGGCAGTCCCACCTCGCGCAGCGCGCGCTCGTAACCGGCGAGTCGTTTGCGGCCCGTATTGGAGCGACGCGCGTTAACCAGACAGGCGATGCGGCGATGACCCTGTTCAATCAGATACCGCGTAGCCATGTAGCCGCCCATCTCGTGGTCGAACATCACCTTGTCGCACTCGAGGCCCTCAATGGCGCGGTCGACCATCACGGCAGGAATGGGCAGATGGCTCACCTCCTCGCGCAGGGCGCGATCGTCGGAGAACTCGTCACCCACTACCAGAAAGACGCCGTCGACGCCGCGCGTCACCAGCTGGCGCAGCAGTTCCAGATCGTCATCGGCGCTTCCGCCCGAGCTGGTAATAAAGAGCGCGTAACCGTCCTCGCGACAGCGCTTTTCCAAGCTGCCGGCGAGCGAGGCAAAAAAGCGGCTCTCGATATTGGGAACGATAAGGCCCAGCGTGCGCGACTCACGCATGACCAGGCTGCGCGCAATCTGGTTAGGAACATAGTGGTTGCGCGCCGCGACCTCTTTGATGCGCTTGCGGTTTTCTTCCGAGATGCGACAGGGCCGATTATTGAGAACAAGCGAGACCGACGAAGGGGAAAGCCCCACCTCCTGGGCGATCTGCTTGAGGGTGACTTTGTTGGCCATCTCGCTCCTTCCGGGTTTACGCGCAATCTCTTGAAAGTATAGCGACTGCCCCTCTACCTCGATGATAAACACTTTACCAATCCGGTGGACGGCTGTTTTATCGCCGCGATTGGCGCAAAGCAACCTGACCCCTTTGCACCATGTGATGCATTGGAGTCAGGTTGCTTTGCACCAAATCCATCCGGGTGGGGTATATTGCATTCGATTGATGACAACAACCACCAAAAGGCGGATATTCGTATGCACGAGAATGACTTTTTTAACGAGGACCTGCTCTGCGCGCTCGCTGGCGTTGCCGGCGAGGACAACGTGCTCATGAGCGAGCCCATGCGCGAGCACACCACGTTTAAGATCGGCGGCCCGGCCGATGTCTTTGTCACGCCCGATACCGAGCAGGGCCTCGTCGCCACGCTCGACACCTGCTACCGCTGCGACCTGCCGCTCACCATCGTGGGCAACGGCTCCGACCTGCTCGTCGGCGACAAGGGTATCCGCGGCGTTGTTGTAGCGCTGGGCGAGGGCCTCTCCGACATTACGGTCAACGGCACGCACGTCACGGCGGCAGCCGGCGCCTTGCTTTCCGATGTCGCAGCCGCGGCAGCCGAGGCCGGCCTTACCGGCATGGAGCCCATCTCGGGCATTCCCGGATCGGTCGGCGGTGCCTGCTACATGAACGCCGGAGCATACGGCGCTTGCATGGCCGATGTGCTGGAGTCCGTGCGCGTCTACAAGCCCGCCCGCATGCTCGACGACGGCACCCGCGGTAGCGGCAGCATTATCGAGTTCGATGTCGATGAGCTCAACCTGGGCTATCGCAAGAGCCGCATTGCCGACGACGGTTTCATCGTGCTTTCGACCACTTTCAATCTCGCCCCGGGCAACGCCGCGATGATCAAGGCCGACATGGACGACTACCGCCAGCGCCGCGAGGACAAGCAGCCGCTCGACATGCCGAGTGCCGGCTCCACCTTCAAGCGCCCCGAGGGCTACTTTGCCGGCAAGCTCATCATGGACGCCGGCCTGCGAGGACACGCCATCGGCGGCGCGCAGGTGAGCGAAAAGCACTGCGGCTTCATCGTCAACGCCGACCACGCCACCGCCGCCGATGTCGACGAACTCATCCGCCACATCCAAACAACCGTCAAAGACCAATTCGACGTAGACCTCGAACCCGAAGTCCACCGAGTCGGCGAATTCCTCTAAAAAAGAAGGCCCCGAAAGGGGCCTTCACTTTCTTTTATTCAGACAACCAATCCGGTGCGTAGCGCCCCGAACCCGAGAGGGCCGCGTGCCCGCCCGCAATATATTTGATTGATCGCGAGTTCCGCACGCAAAGAAGGCCACTTAATGTGGCCTTCGTCTTGCGCAGGACTGCCCGAGCAGGCAATCAAATATATTGCGGGCGGGCACGCGGCCCAGTCGGCTTTACGACAGCGCAATACCGCCAAGCCAGCCCCAACGCACGCCAGAGCCAGTACCATAAAAGCTAATGAACGAATCAAGCGACTTAGACGTAATGGCACCCTCGTTGCTCATAACGATGCCGCCGCCAACGTAGATACCCACATGACCGTAGATAAGGCCCGGAGCACCCGTGCCGCTGTGCGAGGAGTCGGCCACGATCATGCCCACCTGCAGCGCCGAGCGGTCGGAGCTATAGCACCAGGCGTTGAACATGTCACACGCGTTGCCGCCAAAGTAGCCAACGCCGGCGTTACGGAAGACATTGGTAACCCACGCCGCGCACCAGTTCTGACCCGGCGAAGGCGTGGAGTAGCACGCGTTGACGACGGCCTGCTGCTTGCCCGAGCCGGCATTCTGCTGCGGAGTTCCGGGCGCATACGATCCACCGCCCGAGCTCGAACCACCCGAGTAGGAATTGTTCTTGTTCGCGGCGGCCGCGGCAGCGGCGGCCTTCCTAGCGGCCTCCTCGGCCTGGGCGGCAGCGAGAATCTCGGAATCACGCTGAGCCATGAGCTCCTTGACGTCGTCGGAAAGACCGTTCAGCACGGTCTGGACCTCTTGCTGCTTGGCCTGCATATCCTGCATCTGAGCCGTCTGCTGGTCCTTGAGTTTCTCCAGGTTGGCCTTTTGTGCTTCGAGCTCGGTCTTCTGTGCGTCGAGCTCGGCCTGAATCGTCTGGATGTCCTCGATGGCATCGCGGTCGCTCTTGTTGATCTTCTCAACGTAATGCGCGTTGGCGACGAGTTCCTCAAACGAGCCAGAGGCCAGCAGCAGCGACAGGATGTTCGTACCGCCGGACTTGTAGCTGGCGGCCACGCGATCGGAAAGGTCGTTGCGCTTCTTCTTGAGCTCGGCCTTCTTTTCATCGATCTGGGCCTGCGTGTCGTCAATCTTGCCCTGGACATTCTCGATGTCGTTGAGGGTCTGGGCATTCTTGTTGGCCAGCGCCGCATACTCATTTGCGATGCTGTCGAGCTGGGCCTGAACCTCGTCGAGTTGGGCCTGGGCGGCATTCAATTTATCGGTGGTTTCTTTGGAAGCCTCCGCCGCATGGGCGCGAGTGGGCAGGCCAAAAAGAACTGCCGCAGAAGCGGCGCCGAACAGGGCCTTAAGGGCAGTGCGGCGCGAGAGCTCCTGGGAAAGGATGGAATCGCTGTTTGGTGACATATGTACTCCGTTACATGCTTATTTATATGTCGCTCAACTCATACATATTAGCGTACATATGGCGCGTCCCAACGATTTCCACGAACGGCAGGAAACTACAAGGTCGGCGGCTCGTAAGCAATTGTCAAATTTGAGGTAACAATTGAGCAAGCTCTTATATGAGTACGTTAACATAATCCTCTGCTTTTCCTACAGTGCACCATTTGGGCGTCCCCGCCTGCGCTATACTCCCCTCTAGAAGTGTCCCTGATTCGATAGGAGACTACATGTCCAAAGCACTCGACCCCAAAGACACCTGCGTCCTCGTTACCGGTGGCGCCGGTTTTATCGGCTCGCACACCGTCGTTCAGCTGCTCGAGGGTGGCTACCAGGTCGTCATCGTCGATGATCTCTCCAACTCCAGCGCCGTCGCCGTCGACCGCGTCAAGACCATCGTGGGCGACGAAGCCGCCAAGAACCTCACCTTCTACAAGGCCAACGTGCTCGACCGCGATGCGATGAACAAGATCTTCGATACCCATCAGATCGACCGTGTCATCCACTTTGCCGGCTTTAAGGCCGTCGGCGAGTCGGTGAGCAAGCCCGTCGAGTACTACCACAACAACATCGAGAACACCCTGGTGCTCATCGACGTCATGCGCAACCATGGCTGCAAGTCCATCATCTTCTCGAGCTCCTCGACCGTCTACGGCGACCCGGACAACCCGCCCGTCACCGAGGAAGACCCCAAGAAGCCCGCAACCAACCCCTATGGCTGGACCAAGTGGATGATCGAGCAGATCCTTATGGACGTCCACACCGCCGACCCCGAGTGGGACGTCGTGCTGCTCCGTTACTTCAACCCCATCGGCGCTCATCCGTCGGGCCTGATCGGCGAGGACCCCAAGGGCATCCCCAACAACCTGGTGCCCTATGTCGCCCAGGTCGCCGTGGGCAAGCTCGAGGCCGTTCAGGTCTTTGGCAACGACTACCCCACCCCCGACGGCACCGGCGTGCGCGACTACATCCACGTGTGCGATCTGGCCTCTGGTCACGTTGCCGCCCTTAACTGGATGAACGGCAAGACCGGCGTCGAGATCTTTAACCTGGGCACCGGCACCGGCACCTCGGTACTCGAGGTCGTCGCCGCCTTCTCCAAGGCTTGTGGCAAGGAGCTGCCCTACGTGATCCGCGAGCGCCGCGCCGGCGACATCGCTGCCAACTGGTGCGATGCCTCCAAGGCCGAGCGCATGATGGGCTGGAAGGCCCAGTACGACATCGCGGACATGTGCCGCGATAGCTGGAACTGGCAGAGCCACAACCCCAACGGCTTCGCCGACGCCGAGTAGCAAAAACCTACATACCGTTCTTGCCCCGATCTCACGTTGTGAGGTCGGGGCTTTTTCATGGCATGTAGCCATTCGCCGAAAATCGACCAACTTTTTTATCTTGCCTGTACATGTTTAAACAACATGTTTTACAATAGGCGTATCGAATCAGAACATCGGAGGCGGACTGCACACCCATCGGCAGGCCGACCCCACAACAAGAAGGTTGGTGAGCGCATTCATGGAGCGTGCAAGCGGCGTCCTCATGCCCGTCTCATCTCTGCCCGGACCATACGGAATCGGCGGCTTTGGCTGGAATGCCTACGACTTCGTCGATTTTCTCGCCTCGTGCAAACAACATTACTGGCAGATTCTGCCCCTTACGACGACCAGCTATGGCGATTCGCCTTATCAGTCGTTCTCGGCCCGCGCAGGCAACCCCAACTTTATCGACTTTGCCGAGCTTATCGAGGCAGGGTATCTGGAGCAGCGCAATATCGATGGCGTGTATCTGGGATCCGACCCCAGCAATGTCGACTACGGTGCTATCTTTGGCGGCCGCCGTCAGATTCTCGACCGCGCCGCCGAGCGCTTTGCTGCCGACAAGCCGGCCGATTTCGATGACTTTATCCAGGCCAACGAGGACTGGCTCATCCCCTACTGTGAGTTCATGACCGTCAAAGAGGAGTGCGGTCTCAAGGCGTTTTGGGAGTGGCCCGCGGAGCTCCGCACCCGCGGCGAGGCTTCCGCCAAGGTCTGCGCCGACCATCCGGCGCGTATGCTCTACCACCAGATGACGCAGTACTTCTTCGATCGCCAGTGGAGCCGCCTCAAGGCCTATGCCAACGAGCGCGACATTCTCATCATCGGCGACCTGCCCATCTATGTCTCGCGTGACTCCGTCGAGATGTGGGCGACACCTGAGCTCTTTAAGATCGACGCCGCCGGCAATCCCGTGAGCGTCGCCGGCACGCCGCCCGACCAGTTCTCGGCCACCGGCCAGTACTGGGGCAACCCCATCTACGACTGGGACGCCATGGAGGCCGACGGCTTCTCCTGGTGGGAGGGCCGCATTCGCGCCGCCCTCGACATGTACGACGTCATCCGCCTGGATCACTTCCGCGGCTTCGAGGCCTATTGGGAGGTGCCGTTCTCCTCGCCTGATTCGTCCTACGGTTCGTGGACGCAGGGTCCCGGCCTCAAACTCTTCAAGACGCTCGAGGAAAAGCTCGGCACGCTGCCCATCATCGCCGAGGACCTGGGCTTCCTCACCCCCGGCGTCATCGACATGCGCGACAACTCGGGCTTCCCCGGCATGAAGATCCTGCAGTTTGCCTTTGAGGGCACCAACTCGTACTACCTGCCGCACAACTACATTGCCAACACCGTCGCCTACGTGGGCACTCACGACAACGAGACGGCACGCGGCTGGTTTGAAGGAACGACTACCCCGCGTCAGCGCGAGCAGACAGCCCTGTACACCCATCAGCAGGCCGGCGAACCCATCGCCGACGCGCTCAACCGAACCATCGCAGCCAGCGTGAGCGACACGTGCATCTACACCATGCAAGACCTGCTCAACTTGGGCAACGAGGCGCGCATCAACACCCCTGCCACGCTGGGCGGCAACTGGACCTGGCGCATGCTCGACGGCGCCATCACCCGCGAGCTCGAGCACAAACTCACCGACTGGACCGAGACCTACTTCCGCATCCCATCGGAAGCCGAAATCGAGCTTCCTCAATAGGAGCTACCGCGCCCGACCCCTCCCCACCGTGCGGACGCGCTTGCTTACCCGCGCGAGGCCGCCCCAATCCCCTCGCGCGGGATTCTTATGAATTGCAGACATGTAATCAACCCATTACAGGAGGAAACATGCCCCAAATTAACCTCATGGAACTCGCCGAGCAGTCTTTTGGCACCTCGCTCGAGCAGCTCGACGACCGTCGCATTTACAAGCTGCTGGTCAAACTCGTGCAGGAGCGCTCCGCCGCCTGCCCGCTCAACAACGGCAAGAAAAAGCTCTATTACATTTCCGCCGAATTTTTGATCGGCAAGCTGCTCATCAACAACATGATCGACCTCGGCATCTACGACGAGGTTAAGGACCAGCTCACCGCCGCAGGCCACGACCTCAACAAGATCGAGGAATTCGAGGTCGAGCCGTCGCTCGGCAACGGCGGCCTGGGCCGCCTGGCCGCATGCTTCCTGGATTCCATCGCCACGCTGGGCTTGACCGGCGATGGGGTGGGCCTCAACTATCACTACGGCCTGTTCCGTCAGCGCTTTGTCGACAACCAGCAGAAGGCCGTCCCCGACGAGTGGCTCGGTGAGCAGGACATCCTAGTCGACGACGACCGCTCCTACACCGTCGAGTTCGGCGATTTTGCCGTTACCTCCAAGCTCGTCAACATCGACGTGCCCGGTTACGGCCAGCCCACCAAGAACCGTCTGCGCCTGTTCGACCTGGCGAGCGTCGACGACGGCCTGGTCCCCGGCAGCTCCATCGACTTCGACAAGACCGAGATCGCCAAGAACCTCACCTTGTTCCTCTACCCCGACGATTCCGACGAGCAGGGCCGCCTGCTTCGCATCTACCAGGAATACTTCATGGTGAGCAACGCCGCCCAGCTCCTGATCGACGAGGCCATCGAGCGCGGCAGCAACCTGCACGATCTGGCCGACTACGCCGTGGTCCAAATTAACGACACGCACCCCACCATGGTCATCCCCGAGCTCATTCGCTTGCTCACCACCGAGCATGGCATCGAGTTTGACGAGGCCGTGACCATCGTACGCTCCATGGTCGCCTACACTAACCACACGATTCTTGCCGAGGCGCTCGAGAAGTGGCCGCTCGTCAGCCTGCAGAAGGTCTCCCCTGCCATCGCCGACATTATCGTCAAGCTCGATGAGATCGCGAAAGCCGAGCACGATGACCCGCGCGTCGCCATCATCGACGAGCACGACACCGTCCACATGGCCCACATGGACATCCACTTTGGCTTCTCCATCAACGGCGTAGCCGCACTCCACACCAAGATCCTGGAGGACACCGAGCTTCATCCGTTCTACGAGATCTATCCCGAGAAGTTCTCCAACAAGACCAACGGCATCACCTTCCGCCGCTGGATCCATGGGGCCAACCCTGCGCTCGCCAGCCTGCTCGACGATGTGATCGGCACCGACTGGCGCAGCACCGGCGATCTGAGCAAACTCGCCAACTTCGCCGACGATAAGGATGTTCTTGAGCGCCTGGCCGCCACCAAGATCGAGGCCAAGGCCATCATGCGCCAGTTCATGGCGCTCGAGCAGGGCGTGACCATTCCCTCCAACGCCATCATCGACGTCCAGGTCAAGCGCATCCACGAGTACAAGCGTCAGCAGATGCTCGCGCTCTACATCATCTGGAAGTACTTCGATATCAAGAACGGCAACAGGCCTAAGCACCCTGTCACCATCATCTTTGGCGGCAAGGCGGCGCCTGCCTACACTATCGCGCAGGACATCATCCATCTGATCCTGACGCTGTCGCAGTGGATTGCAAACGACCCCGACGTGGCTCCCTACCTGCAGGTTGTCATGATTGAGAACTACAACGTCACCGCCGCCGAGCGCGTGATCCCCGCCGCTGACATCTCCGAGCAGATCAGCCTGGCCTCCAAGGAGGCGAGCGGCACCTCCAACATGAAGTTCATGCTCAACGGCGCCCTAACCCTGTGCACGCTCGACGGTGCCAACGTGGAGATTGCCGAGCTCGTGGGCGACGAGAACATCTATACCTTTGGTGCCTCGTCCAAACAGGTCGAGCAGCTCTACGCCGACGGCACCTACAACGCCGGTGCGCTCTACCGCAAGCCCGGCATTAAACTGCTGGTGGACTTCATCACCAACCCGGCCTTTATGGCAACCGGCAACGCCGAGCGCCTGCAGCGCCTGCACGACGACATTAAGGGCAAGGACTGGTTTATGGCCCTGCTCGACATTGAGGAGTACATCCAGACCAAGGAGCGCGTGCTGGCCGACTACGAGGACCAGGACGCCTGGATGCGCAAGGCGCTCATCAATATCGCCAACGCCGGCACCTTCTCGTCCGACCGTACGATCTCCCAGTACAACGACGAGATTTGGCACCTGAGCTAGCTCATTCCCCTTACCCATCCTCTTGAGAAACGGAGTCGTGGCAACACGGCTCCGTTTTTTGTGCCCGCACGTTACCCTGTGATCCGACTCGGCCAAACAATCTCGATCCGTAGCAATTACTCAACCAAAACGGTCCCAGCCGTTACAGATTGAGACATACCGGCCCCTCCCCTCGGGTTTATCTCAATCTGTAACATCTAGCAGGTGAAATTCGCCTTTGGTGTTACAGATTTAGATGAAATGGTTAGCTCAGCGGAACCGTCTCGATCTGTAACATCTAACGTCCGAAATCGGCCCTATCCGTTACAGATCGAGACAAACGACCGGTCAGACAGTCCCAACACAAAGAAAGGCTCCCCTCTCGCCCAGTGGACGGGAGGGGAGCCTTATATGTGACCGCGGCAAAAGGATGGCAAAGCCGCAGTCGCCCAAAGGGAGGGCCTGGATGCACCGGGCCTAGATAAGGTTCTTGCCAGACACCTTATCGAAGAGATGAGTCGCGTTCTTCTCGAACTTGAACCAGATGGGGTCGCCAGCCTTGAGCGCGCCCTTGGCCTCGAGGTCGACGACGGGGATAATCAGGACAAACTGGCCGTCGGGAGCGGTCACGTGGACATGCTCGGTCGAGCCCATGAGCTCGGTCACCTCGACGGTGCCCTGGAGCGCACCCTCCTCGCCCTTGTCGGCAAGCAGGATCTGCTCGGGGCGCACGCCGGCCGTAATCTCCTTCACGTCGCCGCCGTCCCAGTTGAGGGCAAGCTGAGCGCAAGTCTCCGGGGCGAGCGCCACGTTCATATCCTCGGTCTTGACAGTAAAGCCGTTGCCCGAGCGCACCAGCTGGGCATCGAAGAAGTTCATCTGCGGCACGCCGATGAAGCCGGCGACGAAGATGTTCGCGGGATGGTTGAAGACCTCCTGCGGCGTGGCGATCTGCTGGACGACGCCGTCCTTCATGACCACGATGCGGTCGCCGAGGGTCATAGCCTCGGTCTGGTCGTGGGTAACGTAGATGAAGGTGCCCTTGATCTCGTGACGCAGCTTAATGAGCTCGGCGCGCATCTGGTTACGAAGCTTGGCATCCAGGTTGGACAGCGGCTCGTCCATCAGGAAGACCTTGGGGTCACGCACGATGGCGCGGCCGATGGCGACGCGCTGGCGCTGGCCGCCAGAGAGCGCCTTGGGCTTACGGTCGAGGTACTCGGTAATACCCAGGATCTCGGCAGCGGAGCGAACCTTGCGGTCGATCTCGTCCTTGGGGACCTTCTTGAGCTCAAGCGTAAACGCCATGTTCTCGTACACCGTCATATTGGGGTACAGAGCATAACTCTGGAACACCATGGCGATGTCGCGGTCCTTGGGCGCCACGTCGTTGACGCGCTTGCCATCGATGAACACATCGCCGGAGGTGATGTCCTCCAGGCCGGCGACCATGCGCATCGTCGTGGACTTACCGCAGCCAGAAGGGCCAACGAGGACGATGAACTCCTGGTCGTGAACGGTGAGGTTGAAGTCCTCTACAGCGAGCACACCGTCCTCGGTAACCTTGAGGTTGTGCTTCTTCTCCTCGGTCTTCTTCTTTTTGCCAAAGAAGCCCTTCTTTTTTGACTCGTTGTTGGGATACACCTTCTGAACATGTTTGAGAACGATCTCGGCCATGTCTTTACCTTTCGATACGCGGCGCCGCGCTGAGAGGCGCCGCCAAAACTTGCAAAACAGTTACGGCATCAGCCCTTGACGGCACCTGCCACCACACCGTCGATGATGTACTTCTGGCAGAAGATGTACATGATGACGATGGGGATGACGACCATCATGATGCACGCCATCATGGGGCCGAGCTCGACGTGGCCATAGCCGCCACGGAAGTACTGGATCAAGATAGGAATGGTCTTGTACTTGGTGGAGTCGAGCGTAAGGTAGGGCAGCAGATAGTCGTTCCAGACCCACATGGTCTCAAGGATGCCGACCGAAAGATAGGTGGGCTTCATAATGGGAAGGACGATCTTAAAGAACACTTGGACCGGGTTGCAGCCGTCGATCATGGCCGCTTCCTCAATCTCGAGCGGGATGTTCTTGACGAAGCCGGCGAACATAAAGACCGCGAGGCCCGCGCCAAAACCAAGGTAGATGAAGCAGATGTTAAACGGCGTGTTAAAGCCGATGCGGTCCGCGAGGTTGGACAGCGTGAACATGAGCATCTGGAACGGTACGACCATCGAGAAGACGAACAGGTAATAGAAGAAGTTCGAGATCTTGCTGTTGACGCGCACCACGTACCAAGCGCACATGGAGCAGCACACCAGAATCAGCACGACCGACGTGACCGTGATGATAAGCGAGTACATAAACGCCGAGGCAAAGCCCTGCTCGTTCAGAGCGTGCACGTAGTTTGCGAGGCCGTTGAACGTCTCGGGCGTGAGCAGATCGAACGCCGTGGTGGTGCTGATTGCGGTCGCTTTCTTAAAGGAATTGAGCGCAATCATGAACACGGGGTAGATCCATGCGAGCGACAGGATCGTAAAGAAGATCGAGAGCGCGCGGTTGATAGCCTTATCGCGTTTCATTACTGCTGCACCTCCTTGGACCTCGTGGCCTTAAGCTGGATCATAGAAATAGCGACAACCAGGATGCAGAAGATAACTGCCTTGGCCTGACCGATGCCCTGCCATGCGATGCCAGCACGCGAATAGAACGTGTTGTAGATGTTCAGGGCGAGCATCTCGGTGGAGTGCGCCGGGGCGCCACCGGTAAGGGCGAGGTTCTGGTCGAACAGCTTAAAGCCGTTGGTGATGGACAGGAACAGGCAGATGGTGATGGTCGGCATCAGGTTGGGGATCTTAACCTTCCAAAACGTCTGCCATGCCG
This sequence comes from uncultured Collinsella sp., assembly GCA_938023705.1. Taxonomy (GTDB): domain Bacteria; phylum Actinomycetota; class Coriobacteriia; order Coriobacteriales; family Coriobacteriaceae; genus Collinsella. The sequence goes on along the minus strand of CALJDJ010000015.1, from coordinate 8,275 downwards.
TAGCGCCATCGACCTTGGCGGCCTCGATGTAGTCAGACGGAATGGACTGCAGACCGGCGATGTAGATGATCATCATGTAGCCGACCTGTTGCCACAGGGTCAGGATGATAAGGCCCCAGAAGCCAGCGGCGGAGTTGAGGGCGATAAGCTGGGCACCCACGTTGGAGAGCAGGCAGTTGATCAGAATCTGCCAAATGTAGCCCAGCACGATGCCGCCGATCAGGTTAGGCATAAAGAAGATCGTACGGAAGATGTTGGTGCCCTTGAGCGCTTTGCGGGTGAGCGCCTGCGCGATGGCCAGCGCGATCACGTTGATGAGCACCGTCGACAGGAAGGCAAACGCCACCGTAAAGAAGAACGACGTGGAGAACTGCGGATCGGACAGCGCGCGCACGTAGTTCTCGATACCGACAAAGTGCGCGTTATTGATGGTAATAAACTGGCAGAACGAGAGATAGAAACCCTGGATAAAGGGAATCACGAACCCGATCATAAACGCCAGGCACGTGGGCAGCATAAAGAGCGGCCACCAGCGCTTGAGTGCTTTGCCCATAGAAGGGTCCTTTCAATATGCAGGGGGCGGGCAAACCTACGTCTGCCCGCCCCCTGTCGCTAATCAGATAGCTTGGGCAGCAACTGCTTACTCGGAAGCAGCCTTCTCGGTCTTCCAGCCATCGACGAAGGCGTTCTTGACGCCGTCCCACTTGGTGTTGTCGGCAGCATAAGCGATGAGAGCCTGCTTGAGGTTCTTCTTCCACTCCTCGGAGGGGATGTAAACGAAGTCCCAAGCGACGGTCTTCTTGCCGTCCTTGGCCATAGCAACGGCCTGCTGAGAGAAGACGTTGGTGGTCTCCTTAGCGCTCTTGAACGGGGCGGTCAGACCCATCTTGTCAGCGATGATGCTGGTGGCGGTGTCAGAAGTGACGCACCAATACATGAAGTCCTCGGTGGCCTTCTGGGCATCCTCGGAAGCCTGGGAGCTGACGCACCAGTAGTTCTCGCCGCCGGAGCACAGGCCCTGGTTCTCCTCGCCGTCGACGCCGATGTAGATCGGCAGCATGCCGAGCTGGTCGTCGGTCATACCGGCCTTGGTGAGGTCGGCGTAGGCCCAAGAGCCGTTCTGATAGAAGACGGCCTTGCCGGTTGCGAACTCGTTGGTGGCGTCGTCACCGGTCTTGGAGGCGAGCTGCGAAGGATCGCAGGTGGAGTCGGTGATGTACAGGTCGAAGATCTGCTTAAAGTTGTCGAGATACTCGCCCTTGATCTCGTCGTCCTCCTGATTGTGCTCCTTCTCGAACTCGTAGTAGAGCGGGAGGTTGGCGAGGTGCGTGGTGTAGCGCCAGCTGGAGGAGTCATCCATACCGGCGGAAGTGAAGGCACCGTCAACGCCGAGCTCGTCCTTGCGGGCCTGGATGTCATCGGCGCAAGCCTTCAGCTTGTCGAAGGAGTTGATGTCCTCGGCCTTGTAGCCGGCCTTCTCGAGGAGCTCCTTGTTGTAAATGATGCCGTAGCTCTCCTGAACCCAGTCGATACCCAGATCCTTGCCGTCGGACTGCAGAGCCAGGGAGTCGTCGATGAGCTCGCCGCGGAGCTTGGTGTCGGAAAGATCGGCGCAGTAGTCCTTCCAGTTCTTAAGGCCGGTGGGGCCGTTGACCTGGAACAGCGTCGGAGCGGAGCTCTTGGACATCTCGGACTTGAGCTTCTCCTCGTAGGTGTTGGAGGCGGCGGTCACGATCTTGACCTCGACGCCCTTCTCCTTCTTGTACGCCTTGGCGATCTCCTTCCACTCCTTGTCGACCTCGGGCTTGAACTGGAGGAAGTAGACCTCGGCAGCGTCACCAGAAGCAGAGGAGCCAGAGCCGGCAGAACCACCGCAGCCCACGAGGCCCAGACCAAGAACCGCAGCCGCGGAACCAGCAAAGCCCAGGAACTGCCTTCTGCTCATTTCGTTCTTCATTACAATCCACCCTTTCACACCGTGGCGGCACCCTTTGCCGCCGCCTTCGGAGATTGGCTCGGGGACTTTGCCCCTTTTGCTGACTTGTACAATACGCTATTTGGCTAGTTGTTTGAACAAGTATTACTAGAGCGGTAGAAAAACTTCGGTGAACGGTAATTTCGACTTGATACTTGACAAGTTTTGTATAAACAATTATTTGTTATCGAATGCAGAGAAAACGCCCGATCAAGCCGATGCATCGTCGGTTTGACCGGGCGTTTTCGCTTTGAGGGCATGAGTCTCGTCAGGCTGCGAGCTAGCCGGCTATCGCTTGGAATTGACGCGGTAATGGAAGATCTCGGGGTGTGTGCGGGCATGCGTGACCTCGAACAAGATGCCGTCCGAGGTGTACGACTGGCTCTCCATAACGGCGACGCAGTTGTACTTGCCGAGGTCCAGATAGCTGCAGTCTTCATCGTTGGCGAGCTCGACACTCACCGTACGACGGCTCGCCATCACTTTGACGCCGCGCTTGTGCTCCAGATAGCCGTAGATAGAATCCGCCGCGATCTCGGGGGTCAGGCCCTTGGCGATCGACGCCAAAAAGTAGCCATGGTCCACTTGGCGCGCGCTGCCGTTGAGGCTTCGGACACGCACGACGCGAATCAGCTCCTCGCCCACCTTAAAGCCAAGGCGGCGCGACAGTTGCTCAGTGCAAATCAAATGTTCAAAAGACTTGACCTCGGTCGATGCGACGGCATTGTTGCGTTTTGCGAACTCGCCAAACGACTCAACCTCTTCGAGTGCGCCCAGCATGTCGGTTTCGCCCTTAAGCCAAATAACGCGCACGCCCTTGCCGTGTATAGGCTGCACAAACATCTGGTCGGCCAGTATGCTCAAGGCGCGTCGAACGGTATTGCGCGTGCAGCCAAACTCCGCGGTCAGCTCGGCTTCGGTTGGCAGCATCTCCTGAAACGCATAGGTCCCGTTAATGATGCGCGAACGGATCTCGCGGTAGATTCCTTCGTAAATCGCTTTTGGCATAACTTCACCTCTAATGAATATGTATGGCTAGGCACGATAGCATTTCTTAAAGTTGTTTAAACCGATTATCGGTAAAGTACGGATTATTTACCGTCGACGGTTCCCCCGAAACCCAAATCGGACCGAATCAAAACCGTCAATGCGGCAAGCAGCCAGTCCTCTACAATGAGTTCATTGTTTAAACGTTCTTGCTCGCACAGCATGTTGCATCCGGAAGGCATATTATGCTGCAGAAAATCCAACGTTTTGGCGGAGCCATGTTCGCGCCCGCCATGCTGTTTTCTATATCAGGCCTCATGGTCGGCATCTCCGCCCTCGCCACGACCGTAGACATCGTCGGTGACCTCGCCGTATACGGAACCCCTTGGTACGTTTTCTGGACCATCATCCAGCGCGGCTCGTGGACGGTCTTTAAACGTCTCCCGCTCCTTTTTGCCGTAGCGCTGCCTATCGGTCTTGCCCAAAAGCAACCGGCACGCTGCTGCCTCGAGGCGCTCGTGGCCTATTTTGCCTATTGCTTCTTTTTGAGCGAGATCATTAAGCTGAGCGGAGACAACCTTGGGCTTAAGTACCCATCATCTTTGACCCCCGCCAGCGGCATCACCGTCATCGACGGCATCAAGACGCTCGACACCGGCATTATCGGCCCGCTGGCGGTATCGGCAACCGTCGTCGCCATCCATGACCGCTTCTACGATGCCAAGGTTCCCGATTGGCTCGGCACCTTCTCGGGTTCCTCGCTGGTCTACCTCATCAGCTTTTTTGCCGTGTTTGCCCTTGCCGCCATCTCGGCCGCCATCGTGCCCTTCGCATACGCCGTGACCGAAACGCTGCGCCACGCACTTGCGGGCGTCGGCCCCTTCGGCGTGGGCATCTTTGTGTTTTTGGAGCGAGCACTCGAGCCCATGGGGCTGCACCACCTGCTCTATATGCCCATCTATTACGACAATCTGGTCATTCACGACGGTATTTACGCCACGTGGACCAACCTGCTCCCCATTCTCTCCCATAGCACGCGCCCTTTAAATGAACTTGCGCCCTGGGCAGGTTTTACCGCCACCGGCTGGGGCAAGCTCTTTGGCCTTCCCGCCATCGCGGCAGCATTCTATTTCACCGCCAAACCCGAACGCCGCGCCGGCCTTAAGGTCATCCTTTTGCCCGCCATCGTCGCCTCGGTGGTCTGCGGTGTCACCGAGCCGCTCGAGTTTCTCTTTATGTTCACCTATCCTGGACTCTTTTTGCTCTACGCCGTCCTATCCTCCTGCCTTGCCATGACCATGAACTTCTTTGGCATCGTCGGCATCTTCTCGGGCGGTCTCATGGAAATGACGGCCTTCAACTTCATCCCACTCATGCGAATGCATGCCGGCTCCTACCTTTTGGCGCTCGGTATCGGTCTGATGTTTAGCGCTGTCTTTTTTCTGGTCTTCCGGGGCCTCATTCTGGCTTTCGACCTAAAAACCCCAGGCCGCGAGGATCATATCGCCAGCGATGCGGCGCTCGCACGTCTGACGGGAAAAAGCTCTGCCAAAGAAGGCGCGGCCCAAAACGGCACCGACAACCAATCATCCCAAGATCATCTGCTTGCTGAGCAAGTCGTTGCGCTCTTGGGTGGCGTTAGCAATATTGTAGGAGCGACCAATTGCGCCACGCGTCTGCGCGTTGAGGTCGCAGAACCTTCCGTTGTCGCAGACAACGCAGCCTTCGTCGCGGCGGGCGCCAAGGGCCTCATCATTACGGGCAAGACCGCCCAGGTGATTATTGGCATCTCCGTTCCCCGCGTTAAAGAGCATTTTGACCAGATCATGGGCCTCGAGCCGGGATTTGTGCCCACCACCTCGGCCTCCCCTGCCGCCAGCGCAGCCCATAAGCGCGGCGATATCTGCTTCTTCGATATCGACGGAACACTCGCCTGGCAAGACCCTCGAGTGGCACAAAAGCTTCCCGAGAGCGAGCGAGACCTCTCCCCCTATCCCAATGAAGCGGTCTCGCAAGCCATCCGTGATTTTGTCGCCAAGGGCAATATGGCGTTTATCTGCACAGGGCGCACGCTGAGTTGCATCCATCCAAAGCTGCTCGAGCTGCCCTGGACCGGCATCGTCTGCCTCGCGGGTGGCTATGTCGAACTTGAGGGACACGTGATTCGCGATTTGGCGATGACGCCCGGCATGCTGCAGCGCCTTGCTCCCATTCTTGAGCAATCGGACGAAGTGATTCGTTTTGAGGGACTCAATGGCGTCGTTCGCATGAGTGCCGATGCGCCCGACGCCCCGGGATACGCCCGCACCGTGGGCGATGCAATTACGCAGCTGCAACATTACAGCGCCTACAAGATCTTAATGTCCACGTCGCTTGCCAACCGCATCGCTCAGGATCAAGCGTTTGAGCCGCTGCTCTGCTTTAACGAGCTCGAGCTCGAAGTGACCGAGATTTCGCCTCGCGAATGCACCAAGCGCGAGGGTATCCAGTCCGTACTCGACGCCCTCGATCCCCACCACGGAACCGTATACGGCATCGGCGATGCCAGCAATGACGTCTCGCTGATGAACGCCGTCGACGTTGGCATCGCCATGGGCAACGCGCCGGACTTCCTCAAGGAAAAGGCCGACTATGTCACCGACAGCATCGACCACGACGGCGTCGTCACCGCGCTCGAACACTTTGGGCTTATCTAGCCAAGCCCCTACCGCACTTGCGGCCGCATGGACCAATCGTCTTCAACCGCCGCGCTCGACGCCCTAATGTGGCAATATGTTGTCTGCATAATGCAACGATGCAACCTATCAAAGAATGCGAGAACCCGTGTCCAGTCCGTTTACCAGCTTTTTAGCCCAGCACTTTGACCAGATTAACGACTATCTGGCCACGTTCTTTGACGGACAGGCGACTTCCGCCGATATCGAGCGCTACCTGTATACCCCGCTCTCGGCATTTACGGCAAACGCTGGCAAGCGCCACCGCCCGCTCATCTGCATGCTCGCCGCCACTGCGGTAGGCGGCAGCTTTGAGAGCGCCCGCAGCGCAGCGGCGGCCATCGAGCACTTTCAGTCGGGCGCACTCATCCACGACGACATCGCCGACGAGGGCGAGATGCGCCGCGGCATGCCCTGCATGCACCTGACCGAGGGCACCGGTCTTGCCATCAACTGCGGTGACCTGGCGCTCACCATGGTCACCAAGACGGTTCTCGACGACCCCACACTCAACGCAGACGTGAAGCTTCGCGTGCTCCACGAGCTTACCGAGATGATCGTCCGTACCATCGAGGGCCAGGCGCTCGACCTGGGCTGGGTCCGCGACGGGCGCTTTGACATTTCGGTCGACGATTATCTGGACATGGCGACGCACAAGACCGCGTACTACAGCGGAGCGACGCCGCTTGCCGCCGGAGCCATTATCGGCGGCGGCAGCGAAGAGCAGATTGAGGCACTGCGCGCCTTTGGGCTGCACACGGGCCTTGCCTTCCAGATTCAAGACGACCTGCTCAACTTGATCGGCACCAAGGAGGCCGCCAACAAGGACTTCCGCACCGATATCACCGAGGGCAAGCGCACCCTCGTTGCCGTGCATGCCCTGTCAGACGAGCGCTATCACGACGAGATCGAGGCAATCCTTTCCTCGGGCACCGAGGACCCTGCGCAGCTCGCACGCGCCGTGGAGATCTTCCAGGAGACCGGCTCCATCGAATATGCTCACGCCTACGCGCTGGACCTGACCGCAAAAGCCAAGGCTGCCATCGAGAACGTTGAGCTTGACCCGCACGCACGCGAACTGTTCCTCTCCATGGCAGATTTCTTTGTGGAGCGCCTCAACTAGCGGGGGTCACAAAACCTGTGGGCAGCGCGTTTGGGTACAAGTTGCTACACTGTTGAGTGCATGTTTATGCATTGTCTCGCGTTGTCTATCCGACACGCGCTCAAAATAGTACGAATCGTACGCCGAAAGGGGTTCGTTCATGGAACCTATTACCACGGGCATGCAGGGAGCAGCCGTCGAGGATGTTCAGTCCCGCCTTCTGCAGCTCGGTTACACCATCGATGCCGACGAGGTCGCCGACAAGCGCTTTGGCACCACCACCGAGCAGGCCGTTGGCACGTTTAGGCTCGATAGCGGCCTTGCGGCCGGTTATGCTGTCGATATCCCCTGCTGGAGCGCCCTGGTCGACGCCTCGTATAAGCTGGGCGACCGCACCCTGTATCTTCGCATGCCCAATTTTCACGGCGCCGACGTCAAGGCCCTGCAGCGCGCTCTCAACGTTTTGGGCTTTGCCTGTGGCGAAGACGACGGCTACTTTGGTCCGCATACCGAGGCCGCCCTGCAGCAGTTCCAGGAAAATGTCGGCCTGTTTGCCGACGGCATGGCCTTCCAGGACACCTACGCCTACATCAACCGCCTGCACCATGTGTGGGAGGGCAAGCCCTCGGTCACCGAAGCCGAGTCCCGCATCGGTTTTGCTCGCGCCGCCAACGTGCTCGAGCGCTTCCAGATCGCCGTTATCGGTGAGGACCCCATCGCACGCAGCGTTGCTTCGCGCATGTGGAACATCGCCACGGCAACGACCGACAACAGCGGCATGATGCTCTGCGACTCCGAGGTCCCAACCGACGTTGACCTGGTGCTCGAGATCGCAAGCGACGAGCTGCCCGCCGACGCCGCGCCACGCGCCACGATTGCCCTCGCCGAGTGCCACAACCTGGCCCAGCGCATCCGCACCGCCAATGTCGCCGTGCAGCAGAAGCCGGCTCGCATTCGCATTGAGCTCACGGGCATGACGCGCTACAACGGCACCTTCACGGCCAGCGATGCGCAGACGCTCGCCGTACGCCTACTCGATGGCGTTTGCGATGCCCTCGCAGATTAGGTAAACTAGACGAGTTGCTTTTGGGCAACACCACACATTGGGACGTAGTTCAACGGTAGAACTCCGGTTTTTGGTGCCGGCTGTTGGGGGTTCGAATCCCTCCGTCCCAGCCATTAAAACTGAGCGCCCTAAGCCCATAACGGCCCAGGGCGCTTTCTTGTGGGCAAGCGGAGGAATTCGAGCCCGCAAGGGTGCGGAGCTGAGGAAACGCGAAGCGTTTTCCAGCGCAGCACGCAAGGAGCGAAGCGACGCAGCGGGGCGCGGCCGCCGAAAAGGCGGACGCGGAATCCCACCGTCCCACATCAGCCCAGTTCCGAAAAGCGAGCCGCCATCTACAAAGTGCCGTGTGGCCCCGGCCGGCCGGGCATTAAGTTTGTCGCGAGTTCCGCACGCAAAGAAGGCCACTTAATGTGGCCTTCGTCTTGCGCAGG
>CALJDJ010000014.1 GCA_938023705.1 uncultured Collinsella sp. | reverse complement strand
AGGGAAAGTAGCTCCCTCGCGGCGGTTTTTTGCGTTTACCCAGATAAAACCTGCCAAAATAAACCTGTCCCTTTTTGGCAGGTTATCGCTTCCAAAAGTGGAGGATGAGCGTCGTGCGGTTTTGCTGTTCGGTTTTGACCAGGATGTTGTGGATGTGGGTCTTGACGGTACCCACGGCAAGGAAGAGCTCGTCAGCGATCTCTTGGTTCGATTTGCCCAACACAACCAGACGCATGACTTCGGTCTCGCGGTTGGAGAGCTTGTAGGCGTTGCGATAGAAGGGCATCTGCTCTTCGATGTGTCGATCAAGATCGCTGACGTTCTTTTCCTCGGGCGCCTCCTGCATGCGGATTGAAAGCACGTGGTAGGAGTAGATGATCAGCAGAATCGCAAAGTAGCAGGCAAAGACGTTTTCGCTAAAGTTGCGCTCGGACAGGTACAGCTGCAGCCAAGAGGGCGCCAGACTCATGGGGACAATCAGAATGTTGTAGAAATCCTCGGCAACGATGCAACCGACCAGAATAGCGCCGATAATCAGGTGCTTTCGTTGGTTGTTGACACGTGCCTTCAGCTCGACTTGTGTGCTCTTGCGTGCCGTCCAAAAGATATATAGCCCCACGAAAACAAGGAATACCTGACGCATCGTGTAGTAGAGCCATTGATGAATGGGGCCGTAGGGGACAGCGACGATAATCAGCGACTCGCACAGCAAAAACGTTAAGACGGGGATAGCGAACTGCTTTTTAGAATGTTTGTCGAGCAAGTCCATGGCAATCAGCCAAATAAAAGCCTGCGAAGCGGTCGCCACAAGGGTCCGCAACACAGGCATGGTAATGGAGTAATAGTCGTTGGCCGGAAAACTCTGGTTTTGCAGCGTGTATTCAAAAAAGAAAATCTCGGTCATCTCGATGGCATAGCAGATAAATACGCCGCTGCCATAGACAAAGAAGCGTCGACGAGACGAGGCATAGGCGGCAAGCGAAAGCACTGCCGTCACAATACAGATCACGAGTATCGCTAGGGTATAGAAGAACATCAGAGTGTTCATCTGTTACCGTCCCATCTCATTTAATCTATGGCCGAGCTCTGTATACCTTGTGGGATATAGACGTCTCAACCCTTCGTTTCATTGTGGATTAGGCGCCGAGATACAGCATAGCCGTATACCGTTCGCGGTTCTAGATGGTAAACCCCCTGTAAACTCTTGACCTGCGGGTTTATATTGGTTTAGAGGGGGTGTAACTCCGTGAACGGCCTTTAATCCCGAATAAACTAGGTAAAAATTGCATACGGGTGAATGATGGTCTTGTCAACACGAGGCGTGATGTTCGAGCGCCTCATAGTAATAGTCGGCAAGACCGGCGGAAAGGAAATCGACATGGCACTGCCTAAGGATTTCATCGACACCAACGACTTCACCAAAGAGCAGATCCTGGCTATCGAGGATCTTGGCCTGGCAATGAAGAAGGCCATCAAGGTTGACGGTTATTATCCGCACCTGCTCCGCAACAAGAGCCTTGGCATGATCTTCCAGCAGGTCTCCACCCGCACTCGTCTTTCCTTCGAGACCGCCATGTGCGACCTCGGCGGCCATGCTCAGTTCTATGGCCCTGGCACCATTCAGCTCGGTGGTCACGAGTCCCTGGGCGACACCGCTCGCGTTATGGGCTCGCTGCTCGACATCATGATGGCTCGCGTTGACCGTCACAAGGACGTCGTCGGCCTCGCCGAGGGCTCCGCTGTGCCCGTCATCAACGGCATGTCCGAGTTCAACCATCCCACGCAGGAGATGGGCGACCTCATGACCATGCTCGAGAACCTCCCCGAGGGCAAGAATATCGAGGACTGCACCCTGGCCTTCATCGGCGACGCCACCCAGGTCTGCGTCTCCCTCATGTTCATCGCCTCCAAGGTCGGCATGAAGTTTGTCCAGTTTGGACCTAAGGGCCACCAGATCCCCGACGGCGGCCTGCACGTTGGCACCGTCGAGGAGCGCGCCGAGTTCGGCAAGCAGATGATGGCCATCGCCGAGGAGAACTGCAAGGTCTCCGGCGGCTCTGTCGTCATCTCCGACGACATCGAGTGCATCAAGGGCGCCGACTTCATCTACACCGACGTGTGGTATGGCCTGTACGACGAGGAGGTCTCGGGCGAGAACTACATGGACGTGTTCTATCCCAAGTATCAGGTCACCATGGACATGATGAACTTCGCCGGCCCCAACTCCAAGTTCATGCACTGCCTGCCGGCCACCCGCAACGAGGAGGTCGTCGACGAGGTCATGGACGATCCCGAGCGCTCCCTGTGCTGGGTCGAGGCCGAGAACCGCAAGCACTCCATCCGTGCTCTCCTTGCCGCCCTGGGCAAGCGCACCCCGCTCAACGACGAGGGTGTCGAGTACTCCGCCAAGGCTGAGCTCCACGCCGCTCTCGAAGCTCTCGAGCAGCTCTAAGCCTTAAGCCTGCTAAACGCACGTTTGCGGGCGGCGGATGCTCGTCTCCTGTCGCCCGCTCACCGAGGCCCAAGCAATTGCCTTAATACCTTAGGGCCTCGGATCTGTCCAAGACTGAGCGAAGGAGCTCATCATGAGCGACGGAAAGAAAAAGCTTTCCTTTTTGACGGTCATTTCGACCATCATCTGCGTCGTCTTCGTTTGCGAGGCCGCCGCTCCTGCTGCTGCCATTGGCAACCAGCAGTTCTTCTGGTGGATCTTCCTGATCCTGACCTTCCTGCTTCCCTACGGCATGGTTGTTGCCGAGCTCGGTACCACCTATGACGGCGAGGGCGGCATTTACGACTGGGTACGCGATGGCCTGGGCGACAAATGGGGCGCCCGCATCTCGTATTACTACTGGGTCAACTACCCGCTGTGGATCGCCTCGCTGGCTACCATGTTCCCCGACATTTTGGGCATGGTCTTTGGCGTCGAGTTCAACTTGATCGCCAAGATGGGTATCGATCTTGCCTTTGTGTGGATCGTCTACCTCATGGGCCGCTCCAAGGCGGCCGACTCCGAGTGGGTCCTTAACGGCGGCGCCATCATCAAGGTCGCCGTCGCCGTTATCGTTGGCGCTTTGGGCATTTGGTATGCCATGGAGAACGGTTTTGCGAACGACATGTCCGCTGCCACCTTCCTGCCCGAGCTCACCAACACCAACGCTCTCGGCTACCTGTCGATCATCATCTTTAACTTCATGGGCTTCGAGGTCATCTGCACCATGACCGACGACATGGCCGATCCCGCTCGCGATATCCCCAAGGCTATCATCGTCGGTGGCCTGTCCATCGCCGTGATCTACCTGTTCGCTGGCTTTGGCATCGGCGCTGCGGTGCCGGCCGATTCCATCGACCCCGACTACGGCATGATCGTCGCAGTCCAGACCATGGTGGGCGACTCCATGATCTTCAAGGTCATCTGCATTGCCTTCCTGATCACCCTGTTCGCCAACATGGCTGCCTGGTCCTTCGGCGTCAACTCTGTTGCTCGCTATGCTGCCGAGCACGGCAACATGCCCAAGGTCTTCGCCTCGATGATCTCGGATGACGACATGCCCAACGGCGCCAACCTGGTCAACGCCATCGTTGCCTCCCTGGTGCTGTGCCTGCAGCTCGTGCCCATCGACGCCATCTCCAACGGTGTCTTCTGGATGCTCTTCGGCACCTCCGTCGTCTTCCTGCTGCTCACCTATATCCCGATGTTCCCGGCGTTCCTCAACCTTCGTAAGAACGACCCCAACCGCGAGCGCATCTTCACGTTCCCGTTTAAGGGTGCCATGATGAAGGTCATGCTGGCCATCCCTTGCATCGAGCTGATCCTGGCCATCGTTGCAACGCTGGTGCCGCTCTCTGCCGCTGAAATTGGCGACAAGCTCCCGATGATCGTTATCTTCATCGTGCTTCTGCTCATCGGCGAGGTTGTCCGCGTCGTCAGCGCCAAGGGCCGCGAGACCGAGTACAAGGGCCTCACTCCCGAGCTGGCAGCTCAGCGTCTCGCTGAGGAGGCCGCCGAGGCCGAGGAGAACTAGGGCACCCGGTTCTGGGGCTCCAACCCTCCTCGCGTACCAACGTGCGCTTCGTCGGGCTTGTCGCTCCCGACTCCGGGCACTCTAGCCTCTTCGGAGACGTGCCCAAGCGACAGGTTTGCTAACCATTCCCCGGGGTGGGTGTGAGCGATAGCTCCGGTAACCACCGCCCACCCCAATCTCTCTTCCGTATCCTTCGTGCGTTTTGTCTCCGCACACTTGGTTACGTCGTCGCTTGCCGGTGCGACTCCGTGAAAACCGGCGCCGGGCGCCCCGACCTTTGCCGGGGAACGGGCGCCTACCATCTCTTGGTTTTAGGCTGCGGGCAACCCGCCCGCAGCAAGCGATCGTTCGATTTGGAGGAAATCTTATGCGTACGATCACCGAGTCCGAGTCCACCCCCAAGGCCGACGGCTTCTTTATGCCCGCTGAGTTCGCCCCGCAGGATCGCGTGTGGATGGGTTGGCCCCACCGCACCGACACCTGGGCCCACGGCGCCAAGCCGGCTCAGAAGCAGTATGCCGCCATCGCCCGCGCCATCTCCGAGTTCACCCCGGTCTATATGTGCGCCAACCAGGTCGACTACGCCAACTGCAAGGCCGTCTTCGAGAACGACGAGAACGTCACCGTCATCGAGATGACCACCGACGACGCCTGGTTCCGCGACACCGCCGCCACCTACGTCATCAACGGCAAGGGTGAGAAGCGCGCCAACCACTGGCACTTCAACGCCTACGGCGGTCTCGTCGACGGCCTCTATTTCCCGTGGGACAAGGACGAGCAGATCGCCCTTAAGATGGCCGAGCTTTCCGGCTGCCGTCGCTATCGTCCCGATGACATGATCCTCGAGGGCGGCTCCATCACCGTCGACGGCGAGGGCACCCTTGTCGTGACCGACCAGTGCCTGCTTTCCCCGGGCCGCACCTGCTCTGCAGTGCTCGAGGAGGAAGAGGATCCCGAGTCCATCTGGCCCAAGTTCAAGAAGAAGTTTGAGCCCTGGAGCGAGGAGCTTCGCGCCTACATGGACGAGCACCTCAAGGATTACCTGGGTGTCGAGAAGGTCATCTGGGTCAAGGAGGGCATCGACCCCGAGGAGACCAACGGCCACATCGACGACGTCGCCACGTTCATCGCCCCGGGCGTCATGGCCTGCATCTGGACCGACGACCCCGAGTATCCGTTCTACGAGCAGTGCCACGCTGCCTACGAGACCCTCTCCAACGCCGTTGACGCCAAGGGCCGCAAGCTGAAGGTCTACAAGCTCTGCATGCCCGTGAACCCGCTGTTCATGGACCAGGCTTCCTGCGACACCATCGACGCCGACGAGAACGCTGAGCCGCGCGTCCCCGACGAGCCGCTGATCGCCTCCTACATGAACTACCTTGTCACCAACCACGGCGTTATCGTCCCGCAGTACGGCGACGAGAACGACCAGCTGGCCGTTGACACGCTCCAGAAGATCTATGACGAGGTCTGGGGCGAGGGCGTCTACAAGTGCGTCGGCGTTCAGTCCGAGCAGGTCGTCTTCGGCGGCGGAAACATCCACTGCATTACGCAGCAGGAGCCGTCGGCGTAACTCAGGCACGCCACCTTGGCGTTCACTCGTCGCTTACGTAGCGTCAGTACGCTACGCTCCTCGTTCGCGCCAATCTGGCGCACCTGAGCACGCCGAGTAAACGTCTGACTTTCCGAGCCGTGATGCTTCGGGAACCCAGCCGATCAATCGGACGGTCGGTGAATCGGACCATCTCGGGGCATTGATGGTCGGTTTATTCGATGTCTTGGTCGGTTGGGTTTTTCTTTGGGCACTCCGTTGCCTCCACTTCGGAGTGCCCTTTTCTTTGATTGAGTACGCGTCTGGCCTGGGATTTTTTGCGGGTTAGGCCAATTGTTCGCTTGAATTTCCCAGGTCAGACGCGTCTTCAATTGCCGAAAGTTATCGGTCGTGAACGCGGCCGTTTTGATCGGAGTATCTATGTACCAGCGTATCGTTATCTACACGCGCCTGTTCCGCGAGCGTTGGTCCAACAAATGCATCCTCTCCTCTCTCTGGGATGGCACCTGCACCGGTGACGCGGCCTGCAACCCTACCTTGGGCTGCGCCTTCGGTACAGATGCCATCCTTTTTGCTGTAGGGGGCGCGCGCCATGGCAGGTAAAAAGTTCTCCCTGATCGAGGTCATCCTTTCGGTTATCTGCGTCGTGTTTACCATCGAGGCGGCGGCTCCGGCATCTGTCATGGGTAACGTACAGTTCTTCTGGTGGATTTTCCTTATCATTACGTTTTTGCTTCCCTATGGTCTGGTGGTGGCCGAGCTGGGTACGGCGTTTGATTCCGAGGGCGGCCTGTACGATTGGGTTCGCTTGGGCCTGGGCGACCGTTGGGGCGCCCGTTGCTCTTGGTGCTACTGGGTTAACTTTCCGCTGTGGGTGGCAAGTATCGCCTGCATGTTCCCCAGTGTCATTAATGCGGTGTGGGGTATCGAGTTTTCACTCGGGATCCGAATCGCCATCGAGATTGTCTTTGTGTGGGGCGTCACGGTCATGGCAATGCAGCCGGTGGCCGAGGCAGATTGGGTCATGGACGGCGGCGCCGTCATCAAGGTGCTCATTACCGCTGTGGTGGGAATCGTCGGCATTTGGTTTGCCTGCAATAACGGCTTTGCCAACGATATGTCGTTTAAGACCTTCATTCCAGATCTGGGCGACACCAATTCGTTGACGTACCTATCGATTATCCTGTTCAACTTTATGGGCTTCGAAGTGGTCGCGACCTTTGCCAGCACGATGAAGAACCCGTCGCGTGATATCCCCAAGGCGGTTATTGCCGGTGGCGTGGCCATTGCGGCGATCTACATCATCTGTGGCATTGGCATTGGAGCCGCGGTTCCCACCGAGCAGCTTTCACTCGATTCGGGCATTGTGGACGCAGTCGCCGCTATGGTGGGGCGCACCCACCCGCTGACGATGGTCGTGGGCGTGGCCTTTTTGGTGACGTTGTTCGCCAATATGATCTGCTGGAGCTTTGGCGTCAACAACGTAGCGAGCTATGCCGCGCGCCATGGCAACATGCCGCGTCCCTTTGCGTTGGTGTCCAAAAAGACCGGCATGCCCAACGGCTCGGCGCTCATTAACGGCTGTTTTGCCAGCCTGGTGCTGCTGCTCCAGATTCCGCTGGGTGAGGGTTCCGACGTCTTTTGGGTCTTCTTCTCGATGAACGTCGTCTTTCTGCTCATGAGCTATATCCCCATGTTCCCAGCGTTTTGGCGTCTGCGCAAGCACGATAATCGCTCGCGTGTGTTCCGTGCGCCTTTCGAGGGCAAGGTGCTCGCGGTGGCGCTTGCGATTCCCGTGGTGGAGCTCGTGCTTTCGATTGTTGCTACGATTGTGCCGCTCAACAGCTCACCTGCCGAGATGGCAAAGTTGCCGATTCTCGCGGGCGTAGTGATTGGCCTGTTATTGGGCGAGGTTTCGCGCCTCATATCGCGCCGCGGCCGAAGCGTCGACAATCCCGGCGTTGGTGCACGGGGGTCAGGTTACTTTGCACCAAAACAGTAAGCGCCGCGAGTTGCGCAGCGCTTGGTGCATCTTGGATTACTGTTCGCGGTGCTCGGGATCAGATGCGAGCTTGGGTGCAAAGTAGGGGACGTGGCCCAGGTAGGGGCAGCTGTCCGAACGCGCCTCAACGGCGCAGGGGACATTGTCGTAGGTCATGGAAGAACCGAGTCGGGTGATGGCCTTGGCGGCGGGCGCGACGAGCATCTTGAGCGGAGCGATCGGTGTCATGGCATCTCCTTTCATCGGTGAGACACAGCTTGTTTATCTAAACGATACAGTACGTTTAATCGGTGAGTCTAATCTTGCGGCAAAGAATCTGTCAACATCCTCACAGCATCTAGACAGGGGAGGCGGGCATGAGTTTCGCGTTCTATATCTACACCACGATTATCATGGGTGTGGCTCTGGTGACCAGTGCCGTGGCATTGGTGGTTTGGCTCATGACGCGCCGTCGCGACAGCCTCGTGGCCGCGGCGGGTTTTTTGCTCTATATGCTCGATATGTCGGTCATCTTTTTTGACGAGTACAATCGGCTCAAATACGACTACGCCGTTACCTTTAGCGAGCCGCTGCAGCACCCCTTGCTGCGCTGCGTGCTTGGTATTGCCATCTATGCCTGCGTGGTGCTATGGATGTTTGCGCGCTTGCGCAAAAGACCGACGTCGCGCATGCTCGGACTCGCTATCGTGCCGTTTTCAATCTTGCAATTGCTGCTGGTGCCTCGCAGCGGCGCTGCCGGAGAGGTGCAGCAGTATCTCTTTTGGCTCACGCGTGACCTGGGTAATGTAGGATGTCTTGCCTATGCCGCCTGGCATTACCGGTACAGAGCAACGCGTGTTGAGAAACTCGACCTCGACCGCTCAAAGCTCTTTTGGAAGGTGGCCTTCGTTCTTGTGTTTTGCGTGATCGCCGAGGACACCTACATGATCTTGTTCTGCCGCCCCGACTCCCAAAACCCCGTCATCGGCCTCTTTTTGTGGTATCTGTCCGAGCGCAATATCTCCGAAAACGTGCTGCTCGTGGTATGCGCGGCTCAGCTTTTTTGCCAGTTTAGCCATATCCTGCGTGTGTATGCCCGTCATCCGCGTGCCGATGAGGACGTGGCAGCCGAGAGCGCAAGCTCTGAGGACGATCTCGCATCGCGTGTGGTGATTTATGCCGACGCCCATAAGCTGTCACGGCGCGAGCAGGAGGTGCTCACGCTGGTGCTGAAGGGCAACGACGCCCAAAACATCGCCAGCGAGTTGGTCATCAGCCCTGGCACGGTCAAGGCACACTTGCATCGCATCTACGTTAAAAGCGGCGTCTCCAACCGAGATGACCTTATAGATACCTTTTGGCGTTCCTAGCCTCATTCTTCCTCGCATGCGGGTCTTGCTGTGTGGGCGGCCACACCGTTGGGCGTAATGAAGCGGTAATAATCTCAGACAATAAACCTGCAGGTAAAGCGTGTAAACCTGCTTAAACTGACCGTTTGCGGTCCCTGGCCTTGGCACGGATTTGCCCCTGTGTATCAATGGGTGTAGCGCGAAGCCGCGGACGTGGGACAGACGTCCGAGCACGGCTTGTAGGCACGCGCCGATGCGGGAGCGCTACGCTCCCAACCGAGTGCCCACGCGGGCGGTGCGTCCGCGTTACAACCAAAGATGCCTGAGGAGGCTCACATGGACAAGGCTGATGTAGTTATCAAGAGCGACGCCGTCTTTACCGGCGATGGGCTCGAGCCGTTTAAGGGCGGCGTTGCCGTGCGGGGCGATAAAATCGTTGCCTGCGGTGACGATGCTCACCTGGCACCGTTTATCGGTCCCGATACCGAGGTGCGCGACTTTGGCGACCAGCTCGTCATGCCCGGCCTGATTGACTCGCACACGCATTTTGCCCAGGGCGCGTTTATGACCGACCCCGATTTTGCCGTCAACCTCATCGACTGCACCAGTTTTGAGATGGCGATGGAACGTGTCGTGGCGTTTGCGGCCGACCATCCCGATAACGAGTGGATTCTGGGCTGCCAGATTATCCAGTTCCAGTGGGATGTCCCCGAGATGCCCACGGCCGCGATGATCGATGAGTACATCTCCGACCGCCCGGTATTTCTGCAGCAGGTTGACTTGCATACCTTTAGTGCCAATACCTGCGCCATCAACAAGGTGGGAGTAACTTCGCAGACGCCCGATCCCGCAGGCGGCAAGATCCTTAAGGATGCCGACGGCAATCTGACGGGCGTGTTTTCCAACAACGCCGGCGCCTTCTTTATGGACGAGGTCTACGACCCAGCGCCCGAGGTTGTTGACGCGTCGTTTGCAAAAACCGCCCGGCGCGCCAATGCCCTGGGAATCACTACGGTCGGCATGGTCAATCCTACGTTTGTGAGCATGGAAAACCCGTATGCGGTGTTGGCAGGTCTTAATGCCAAGGGCGACTTGCCGCTGCGCGTGTTCCTGTACACCGACCTGTTCGAAAACGAGTCCTTGACGCTCGAGCAGATCAAGGAGAAATACGCCTTCCCGGGTACGCAGGTGGAGTGGCACGGCTTTAAGCAGTTCCTTGATGGTGTGTGCTCCGACCATACCGCCTGGATGCTTGAACCCTATAGCAACGCACCCGATACCTGTGGTGAGCCCGCGGAGGAGCCGGAGCGCATCCGTGCTGCCATCCTGAGGGCGCAGGAATGGGGCGTTGACACGCGCATCCATGCAATCGGCGATCGCTCGGTGCGTTTTGTGCTCGATTGCTTTGAGGAGGGCGAGCGCTTGCATGGCAAGCGGGATTGTCGCCACTCCATGGAGCACAACGAGACGGTTCAACCCGAGGATACGCCGCGTTATGCCGAGCTCGGCGTCTGCCCCGGCATGCAGCCGTGGCACATGCTGCTCGATATGCCCGATCTCGCCAAGGACGATGCCGTGGGTCCCGAGCGTGCCGCGCTTTCGTGGCCCCTGCATAGCCTGCTTGCCAGCGGAGCCGTGGTGCACCTGGGCAGTGACTTCCCCGTTGTGGGCTTGGAGCCCATGGAGGAGGTGTACGGCGCGGTCTTCCGCATGCTCGAGGACGGTTCCAACCCTGAGGGCTGGTTCCCCCAGGAGCGCATTACCATGGCCGAGGCTCTGCGCGCCTACACCTATGGCAGCGCCTACGCCATGCATGCCGAGGACCGCATCGGCACGCTCGCGTGCGGCAAACAGGCAGATATCTGCGTGCTCGACCGCAATCTCTTTGATTGCGAGCCGGCCGAGGTGCTCGAGGCCACCGCAGCCCTCACGATGATCGCCGGCAAGGTGGTCTTTGAGGCATAGCGGGGCTTCTGCATCGCCGGGCGGTGCCACAGCCCGTGCGTGCCGCCCATCCATCCATCCATTCATCCATTCATCAATCTCTCATGGAAAGGGGAGAACAATGGCAGAAGAAGCAACCGCCGCTGTTGAGGAGGAGCGTGAGCTTGCCTCGCAGCCGATTCCCGGCCTGGTGCGCAAGTACACCATCATCACCGGCCAGGGTATGCTCGCCCAGATTATCATGGTGGTCCTTGAGGGCCTCGTGATGGGTTGGGGCCTGGGTGCACACGGCCTGGCTTGCGTCTCGATCATCATGTCGGTCGAGTACATTAACCTGGCCTTTGGCAACCTGTTTGGCACCGGCGTGCCCGCCGTGGTGGGCAACCTTTTGGGTGCCGGCGACATTAAGGGCGCCAGCAAGGCGTTTAGCCAGGGCTTTTGGCTTACCACGATTGTGAGTGTGCTGCTTGCTGTGGTGATGGCTGTGTTTACCGAGCCCATCTGCGCATTCTTCGGCGCCACGCCCGACATCATGGCCGATACCGTTGCCGGCGTGCGCACCTTCTCCGTGCTGCTGCCGCTCACGGTCATTGGTCAAATGGTCACCGCCGTCATGCGTGTGGACGAGAAGGTTCAGATCCAGGCCAACCTCATGACCGTGTCTGCCATCGTCGCTATCTGCTGGCTTGCGCTTTCCACGTTTGTGCTCAAGCTCGGCGTTATGGGAGCCGGCGTGTACTACGGTCTTTCCATCGGTATCTGGGCCATCGGTGTCTTCTGGTTCATCGGCGGTAAGAAGTCGCAGCTCCAGATCAGCGCCGCCGATCTCAAACTCGACATGGGCATCTGCGGTCAGATCATCAAGATCGGTTTCCCGTTCTTTTTGGTGCAGGCTGCCACGTTCATCTTCAACACCGTTGCCAACTCGCTGCTTGGCCAGCTCGGCGGCGATATGGGTTCGCTCTACATCGCGGCTTTTGGCGTGATCAACGGCTACATCCTCTACATTACCATGATGGTCGCCCAGTGCTTCTCGTACGGCCTGCAGCCCATTGCCGCCTTCAACGCCGGCGCCAAGGCGTGGGCGCGCCTCAAGGAAACGCTCTCCTGCACGCTTAAGTACCAGGTCGTGACGCTTGCTGCGGTGTCTGCTGTGCTATGGGTGGCCGCAACGCCGGTCTGCGCCTTTTTTGCTGGTAGCGACCCGGCGCTCGTCGAGGTTGCCGCCAACGCCACGCGCATCGTTATCCTGGCCGTGGCCCTGGGCTATCTTGCCATGACCATGTCGATGTACTTCCAGGCGGTTGAGAAGGTGGGTATCGCCACGTTCACCGGTCTGCTCCGCTACGTGATCTGCTCCGTGCCGCTTATGTACCTGCTTGGCAACATGATGGGCGTTCAGGGTGTCTGGTTTGCCTTGGTGGCGGCTGACGCCATCACTGGCCTTATCTCCATCGCCCTCGCCGTCCGCGAATCCAAGCGACTTGCCACGCTCTAGACTCGGACACGGCCGGCGCGCGATAGTCGAATAAGTCAACTCGCCTGCAAGCCACCACAATGGGGACAGTTCCCATTGTGGTGGCTATTGTTATTTAGGGTCTGAGATTTCGGCTCTATAAATAACGTTTTTGAACTGGGCTACTATAAGATTGTGGAAAACACTACTACAAGATTATAGAAAACACTACTGCAAGATTATGGAAAATGATACTATACGATTATGGTAACAGCGTTATAAGGGGCGTTGATATGGCCGAGTACATTAACAGGGATTTGCATGAGTTGCTCATTCGCATGGCGGGTTGGTTTCCTGTTGTGTCGTTGACGGGGCCTAGGCAGAGCGGTAAGTCTACGCTGGTTAGGCATGCCTTTCCCGACTATTCCTATGTCACGCTTGAGGACCCCCAAACGAGGCGCGCGGCCTTGGAGGATCCGGTGAGTTTTATCCGCAACCGAAAGGGCGGACTCATCATCGATGAGGCGCAATACGCCCCGGATTTGTTCTCGATGATCCAGGTTGTTTCGGATGAGCGGGGAGACGCCGGTCAATACATCCTTACGGGATCGCAAAACTTTTTGATGATGAAAAGCATCGGCCAGTCTCTTGCCGGGCGAGTCGGGATCTTAAAATTGCTGCCATTTTCGTTTCGAGAAGCGGAGAGGGGCCAGCAGGGGCAGTTGGAAGTGGATTTGTTTGCGCTCGAAGGGGGATACCCTCGCCTGCGTTCCGCCGGAATGCCGTCCTCGGTTTATTTCCCCAGCTATATTGATACCTATGTTGAGCGCGATGTTGTGGGCTTGCTTGACGTGCGCAATAAAGCGGAGTTTCATAAGTTTCTGTCCATAATTGCCCAGAGCGCCGGTGCTCTCATTAATATATCTTCGCTTTCTCGAGATACGGGTGTGAACGTATCGACCATTAAAAGCTGGTTGTCTATCCTGGAGCAGAGCTACCTGACGTTTTCACTGCAGCCCTATTATGCAAATGCCAGGAAACGTTTGACTAAAACGCCCAAGCTTTATTTTTACGACACGGGGCTGCTCTGCTACTTGCTCAAAATTGGATCACTGGAGCAACTTTTGGAGAGCCCTTATCTGGGGGCAGTTTTCGAAAACCTCATCGTTTCCGAAACGGCGAAGAGCCATCTCAACGTGGGCGAGAATCCCGAGTTGTATTTCTATAGGGACGACGGCAAGCGAGAAATCGATTTGCTCGACTGCACAAACTCAGGGAGTCCCAAGGCTATCGAAATAAAATCATCCAGAACGTATCACGATAAGTACGCCCGCCATTTACAGGCTGTATGCGATGAGATCGACATTGCAAAAGATGCGCGCTATGTTGTGGCCCGCGTGGACTCAACGTATGAGTCGAAAGACTGTAGTGTGGTTTCGGCGCGTGATTGGCTTTTGCGATAACAGGCTCGGCGTATTAACGACCGCCGCGAAGGGAACCGGCCCCTTTTGCGGCGGTTTTTTGCCTATCTGGTGCGTCTTAGATGCAAGTGAGTAGACTAATTTGGATATGCCGAGCACATCGCGACAAATGCTCAATAAAGCCGCAGGTCAGAGCTGTGGCGTTTTGGAGTGTGCTCGGCCTCCTGCAAAAGGTCTACTCACTTGGTTTTTCGGCGAGAAGGCCGCCGCAAGGGCAAGTAGCTCCCCTCGCGGCGGTTGGCGTTTTCCCAGATAAAACCTGCCAAAATGAACTGCGTCCCGAATCTTGGCCTTCTTTATTAGAAGCGAACACTAGGACGCTT
>CALJDJ010000013.1 GCA_938023705.1 uncultured Collinsella sp. | reverse complement strand
TGAGCGGGTACAGGCGCGTGCCGGACCCGCCGGCGAGGATGATGCCTTTCATATATTCCGTCCTCTACAATCGAAAATAGTTATAAATCGAGCGGTTAGTAAGAGTTTGATATTCTATTAAGTTAATCCTTCTCAATATTAACGAAAGAAGCAATTGATGAACAACCGCAAGGACACAACCCGTAGAGACGACATAACGAACGTGAGGGCCCTTGCAATATTCCTTGTAGTCCTAGGCCACAGCATTATTCTGTATTCAAGTGCGTGGGGATATTATCCAACTGTACAAAAATCAATTCTGTTGGATAATCTCAAATTCTTAATAAACGGAATCCAGATGCCCTTGTTCTTTTCGTTATCTGGCTTTTGTTTTTTATGGAGCTGGAATCGATCAAGCGATTTTATAAGTCAGATCATTAAAAAAGCTCAACGTTTAATTATCCCCTATATCTTGATTGGAATATGTTGGCTCTTCCCCATCAGGATGCTCGTTAAGTATCCCTACTACAATGGCCTATCTATACCGCACATCATCTTTAAATCAATTCTGTTGGGCGAAGACAACGGTCACCTTTGGTTTCTCCCGACCCTTTTTTTCATTACAGCAGCCACGTCGTGCATCTTTCAAATACTCGACAAGAGCCCTCTAGCATGTTTTAAGGTTCCGATAGTTTTCGGCGCTTCAATTTATCTTTACCATTTTGGAATACCGTCATCGAACAGGTATATCAATTTGGCAGAAGCAAATGCGATATGGTTTGCGCTTGGCCTAACAATCCACTACTTGGAAGCAAACAAATGGTTCGAGAGTTGTAAAAAGCGTAAAAGCCTATCAATAGTCCTAATACTAGTATTCCTTGTAAACTTACTAAAACAAGTGGTGCCCCCCATTGCTTCCACCGCCCTTACTTGCATGGCGGTTGCATCAATTTATTGCGTCATCCCCCAAAAGGCAAACCTACTAACCGAAAAGATTAGCAAAAACAGTATGGGAATATATCTTTTTCATTCTCCACTGGTTTACATTTCTTTTACCTACTGGCCCAACATAGCCCCAATGGCGATGGCAGCAATTAACCTGATTGGATTTGGATCAGTCGCCTATATGTTGACGAATCTAATTCGAGCCACAAGTATGGGTTGGATAATCGGGGAAACGCCAAAGGCATCACACGATAAGAAACAGGGAAAGCAATAGCCAAGGAATACAGCTAATTAAACTGTTTCTTCCATTTATCGATGCTCGTCCAGGGAAGATTAATCTCAGTTTTAACGGGATGGTTTACCCAATCAGCTAATTTATGGAGATAGCCGTCCTCGCGTTCAAGAACGGGAAGTCCCGTATCTTCACCGATCTGGCGGGCTCGATTATCAATTGCAATAATTAGAGAGCGATGTCCTCCATTTAAGCAGCGGATGCCCGCATGGAGACGCGTCCCCACATAATCAAACTCCTCGGTTTCAATTACACGATTAAGGTCTTCGATATTGGGGCCAATAACATTAAATTGCGTCAGATCGACTATTTGATCAAGACACCAATCAACATCATGGCTTCCTTGAATCCAGATCGTTACCTTTTCGTATTCCAAGGACAGCAATTCCAACATCTTACGGTCACGTTCCGCATCGAAACAATAATCGGTAATTGACGTAACAACGTTTTTAGAACGCTTAGAGGAAATCTCGAGTTGCTTAGATGGGGTTAACGACCACATGGTCGGACATGCGGTATTAAGAACATTCTCTATTCCAATAGAGTTAAGCCTCTTCTTAGTCATTTCATCTCGAACACTATGAAGATATTCATCGGATAGCAAGGTTTTATAGAACTTCTTTGTATAGGCGTCGATAGCATCGTCCACCCCAATATCAGACATGCCCACGCCGAACAAAACAACATTTCTATTATTGCCCAACCGCTTGGCAAGCGCCCATTGCTGCTGATCAGCCATATGCGTATACAGAATATTGGTGCCACACAACAGCTTTACGTATTCAGGATACATTTCAAGCTCTTTGGAATAATAGTGCGTTGCCACATGGGGCAACGCACCGCCAAAGATTTGATCCGCGATACAGCCACAGGCATCCATGATCACATGGTCACCAGAGTTCTCGCTTCCCATAGCCGTATCCAAAAGGAGATAGCGTTCTTGCGTAACACCATCGGATTTTTCATCGTGCCTGTGCGATGTCGCAGAGGCTTTAAGTAGCTGGGTCCATTGGTTAAAGCGCGCCATTAGCTTCTCCGAAATAAACGTTTGAGTAGAGCAACGTGACCGCCTTCGACACCCGTCGAAGCAGAAGGCTGACACGGTTCACAATAATCATCAGATAGGTTAAAAACGGCAGACACGCTGCATGCGCCACTTTCAACCGAACGAACAACGGGATGAGCGTTGCGAGAAGGCGAAAGACAGACAAGTTGGCTTAGCTCGGCGACACAAAGCGGATTCTTGCCGTCTTCCGCAAAAGAGTATATATGAATGCGAAGATAGGCCTCTTCATCATCATTTAAAAACAGCGGAACATGCCCCGCAAAATGGCCGTCCCTAGATTCAAGACTAATCCAGCGAATATCAGACTGATCAAGGGCGCGCCAAACAACTGCGCGAACATCCGCAGGCATCAAAGACGACTCAAAACGCACAGTCAAATCAACAGAAGAAGCTTGGATAAGCGTTTGAGACATGGCAGACGATAGCAATCGAGCATCAGCAAGACGATCGCTGAGCAAGAAGACCTTACTTTGTTCTTCAGTTTTTGGCACATTCCCGAAGGCGGACTTCCCGCTAGCCAAGGATGGCTCTTCATTCAGATAACGCGTAAAGGCCTCGAAGAACATTTCATTTTCACGCTTAATCGACGTACAGCTAAATCTATTAGGCGAATCGCATTTTGAGCCTGAAAGAGCCTCAAGAATAGAAGAAGCAATGCCACAAGCAGAGGGCTCAGCGAGGTGGATGGTGCCCTCCGGAAAGTCGAGTAGGTTATTCTCACGGTTTATTTCAATTACCGAGAGCTTCGATGCAAGCATTTCGAAAGGCAGGCGAGAGGGATTAGTCACGCTCAACGATACGCCGGCAACACACTTGGCATAAAGCGAGGCGCATTCATCAGCAGTCAAGATGCCGAGGCCGCGTACGCGTGGATCATGAATGGGAGGCATTGCGTCTTCGCCGTATAAATAAACGACAACTGCATCGTCGAGCTTGAGAAGCAATTTAATTGCATCAAGCAACATGCCAGACAAACGTCGATCCTTATTGGATTGATAGATAGCACAGACGGCATACTCTCTGCTTAGATTTTGTTCCTGCGCAGTATATATATCGCTAACGCCAAAATCACAATATGGGACTTCATGCGAATAATAGGGTTCAACTTTTTTAGAAAGCCATCTGCCTATCGTTATGGGGTTTAGTTCATAACGATAACTTGCTTCGGCATTTAGATACATCTCCCCCATCGGATAGAACCAAGGTTCAAAATCCTGAATGAAGTAGAACTTATGGGCGCACTTCTGCATAGATGCAAAGTGCGCCGTATTCCAAGCGGTGGCGATTACTGCAAAAAAATCCTCGGGCACACTCGGTGCCACAAGAACTTCTTTAGGCGAATAATCAAACCAATCCTTTATTTCGGCCTGAACTCTATGAGCACTTTTGTATGCTTCACAGCCCGGCATAATGTAAAAGTAGTTCTCATATCCACGAGAATCTAGAAAGGAAGCCTTGCTGCAGATGGTTCGAAAGCCGCCAGAACCCTTTGCCGGCGGAGATATTATCCAGGCAATTTGTTTCATTTAAAGCACTCAAATCGCTTCGTAGTCAAAAGGATCGAACTTATATAACGCTGCGCGCTTGGGATCTCGAGAAAAGTTAACGGAGAACCATGGATCCCCCTCAGAGAATCGTTCGGACCAGTTATGCAGCAATCGTGCCTTATCCTCAAAATGCTTATGAGAGCGAGATTTACTATCAAGGGATTTGTCAACACATGCCAAATGGTAGAGACATGCCTCTGGTGTATAGATCACCTTTAACCCAGCCTGAGAAGACTTGAAGCAAATATCAACATCCGAATAGTCAAGAAGATACGACTCGTCAAAACCACCCAGACGATTAAAATGTTCGCGTGAAATAGCTAAGCAGACTCCACTCACCGCCGATACATCCCTCACGGTCAATGGCATATAGATATAGCCAGGAGAAGAGCGATGAATGCCTTGCGATAGGTTGACGATTGATTCTCCAACATAAGACAGGCCTGCCTGTTGCACAATGCCGTCAAGATCGCACGTCATTGTTCCAACAACGCCAACATCCTCTCGTTGGGAAAAACCAACGAGAGTCTTTAACCACAAGGAGTCTAGTGCCTGAATATCGTCATGAACAAAGACGAGTTGCTCGCCATGCGCGGCAAGAGCACCGGCATTTCTCCATGTAGATATATTAAACGGGTCATCAAGCGCGTGAACGATATAGCGACAACGAAGTCCAGAGATCGATTGCTGAACAGCAGCTTCCGCATCCTGCGAGCACACGAAAACAACTTCAAGATCATCAAAATCGGTGTCATTGATTGAAGATACAAGAGTCGAAAGAACCGAAGAATTGCCGCGGGTGGTAACGATTAATGAACAGGACTCAGATGAAGAAACATCATAAATAGGGCTATATCTAAAAGCACGATTATGAGAGTTGACCACAGTCGCCTTGATACCGCATCTATCAAGGTGCTCCTGAACCGCTTTTATTCCAGCAAGGGTTGCATAGGGCTTACTATCGGAATTACCCGCAGTCGAATTCTCGCTTATTCTCCAGTGATACAAGATTTTAGGAACGTGATGGATCGTCCCACCAAGTTCGGCAATCTTCAGCACCATGGCATGGTCTTGGGCGCCATCCAACTCGCTGTTAGAAAGGTCAATTCTGTCTAAACATGCCCTTTTAACAGTAAGAAGGTGGCAAATATAATTGTTGTCACGAGCCATATCAAGACTAAAATCCGGCTTAAAAGTAGGATGAGCCAAGGACCCGTCAGGCAATAGCTTATCTTCATCACAATAAAGAAGATTGATTTCAGCATTTTGATTTAAAGCACAGGCGTACTCAAACAAGATATTCGGTTCGAGAACATCATCATGATCGAAAAAGCAGAGGTAGTCTCCCTTGGCCATCTTGATTCCGACATTGGTGTTCTCAGTGATACCTAGATTGCCCTCAAGATTAGTCACTATAATTCTAGAGTCTGCAGTCACATACTCGGAGACCAAGTCGCTAAGGCCCTCGTAATCTGGCGTAGAGTTAACCAGGATGAGTTCCCAATTCGAATACGTCTGAACAATGACAGAATCAGCCATATCCCTGAAGAAATTCAAGGGAGTCTTATATAGAGGAACGATGATTGAAAACAAGGGCTGGTATGCAAATTTTATTTGCGCTTGTACCCGCGAATCGGATCCAGTCAATCTGCGCCCAGAAAACCAGG
The DNA here is from genome assembly GCA_938023705.1 of uncultured Collinsella sp. Taxonomy (GTDB): domain Bacteria; phylum Actinomycetota; class Coriobacteriia; order Coriobacteriales; family Coriobacteriaceae; genus Collinsella. The sequence continues at coordinate 4,956 of CALJDJ010000013.1, read as the reverse complement.
ACAAATAACGGGGTTGATCGAATGCGGACACATGGTTCCGATCGACCTCATCCAAAAGCTCCTTGAGCATATCTTTCTTTAGATTGATAAACGTATCCAGATGACCAGAAGCCCTGTGCATGCAAATGCACAGGCTATCCCCGACCTCAGGAATATGAAGCGAGAAATTTGTTAAACAAGGATTCGCATCGGCTATTAAGTTATTAAATAACAAAGATTCCCCAACAACGCAGGCTTCTTCATTAAAAGCGATAATACGATCACCCTCAAGGCAATCAGTACCCGAAAGAACACCTCTAACGATTACGCCATCAACGCAGGGAATAAAGCTCTCAATTTGGATAGAAGCGAGCGCATGCACGCCAGAACGGTCAATATTGCGAAATCGTCCACAATGCTCCGCGTGCAGCAAGCCGTTAACTTTCGACTCAATCGAAAACTTGCCAGGATTGATGCGACGCTGATAAATTATTTTATCTCCGCTAAAGAAAGAAAGAGATTGGTCGACACCAAAATCGGCAAGGACAACAATAAATTCAGTCTCTGAAAAAGGGATGATTCTTGCGGGCAGAATTTGCCCATTGGGTGATTGCGACTCCACGGCATCCGGGAAAACGGATGCGGCTTCATACAGTATATATAGTTTGCCGTCGCCACGGCAATTTAGCTTATTGTTAAATTCGGTATTAAAAACTATGCCCATATCAGCAACACTTTCCAACAACTAAAACAAACTCGCAAATCGTAGCCAAAGCAAAAGGGAATACGAGGCATATCAATATGAATCGTTTACTGTCCCCAAAGACCAAGCGGCTCTGGTTAAGAATAAACGATAGGCACGGAACCAGAAGTGGCAAAAGGTAGCGACTCTGGCAACCATTAACTGTCCCCAATCCAACGGGAGTAAAAGACACATAAAGTGCAGTTGCCACCAAAATCACCGTAAACAAAAACACAAATGAGGCCCAAAGAAATTGTGCGAGACCAATATGCTTAACGCTAATCGAATCTGCAGAAAAAAGCCCAAACAATAATAGGCAAACAGCTGGAAGTACCTGAACCAACCCACGGATTGCATTTACAGAAATCTGAGCAGCAAGCGATCCAAGGTATGCAAAGTTCAATGCATATCCAGAAGAGGTTATCGGATTTAAATAATAAGTTGAAAAATAATTGGCGAGTATTTCAGCGTAGCGCAATGGATCGGCGAGAATGAAAGCGATTTGCTGACCAGAGTTGACATCGGAGCCGCCTCGCATATCGCCAACGTTGGATCCGCTAGCCGTTGAAAACAAGAACGGAAGCGCAAAGGAGGCAAAAGCAATCAAGCCCAAAACAAACACGGCAGCATAGTAATGAACTCGTTGTTTCGAGCTAACAAAACGATTTCGCGGAACCATAAAGAAAAGACCGATTATCGGAAAATACACAGCTTTGACTGCGAGTCCTAAAAAGGTAAATAAAAATGCGAGTGATATATTGCGAACTGTAAATTCATTTAAATCACCCCATGCATACCTCAAAAAATAAGCAAAACCGAGAATGGTAAACGAAATGAGCCATGCATCATATGAGAAACACGACGCAAGAAAGATCGAGGTTGGCAGCATTCCCACAAAAGCAAATAGTCCCTTTTTCGAGGGCGTAACCTTGATTGCAATGGCAATTGCAAGACAGTAACTAAATAAATTGCAAATCCGAGCGAATTGAATCATAGAAGAAAAATCGAAATGCAGAAGGCGAGCGAGCCAAAGACCAATTGCCGAGGGAATATACCCAATGCTGCTAAGCGTATAAACGAATTCTTCATGCTTGTTAACTTGCACATGACCAGAAGCGATATCAGATCTATAGGAGCTATTCAGCTCCCTAGCATGCTCAAGAATTTCCGCTCGATCAAAATGGGAAAGAGAGGGCTCTTCATAGCCCTGCGCACGACGGACCGCTTCGTCAGTAAAGTAAATATCCGTATCAGTTTTTTGAGTTTCAAATAAATAAGATGTCGAAAGGGCATTGGAATAGTGAATTTGATCATCCCATGAAATACCCGTCGTTATCGGAGTGCTCACCACAAGGAACACACCAATTGAGAATGCAGCGATAAAGAAAGTGACGGGAAGGGCAGAGTTTCCCTTTCGAATGCCCGAGCAAGCCGTGAAAACCGAAGTTATGATTACCAGCAGGAAATAAACAACAGCATTAATGAACCCATTCACGAATGCAATCGTAGAGCAGCCAAAAACAATAAAGAATGCGATAATCAGCAGGGAAACGTAGTCGGTAGCCTTGACCCTCGCCGAAACAGAATGGAACAACGCTTTCAGAGAAAAGCCGCTTTGGAATAAATAGAGTATTGCGCAATAGAAAATTAGAAAAAAGAAAATGAGCCGCTTTTTATTCCAGTCAGCAATATTCGAGAAATGAGAAGCCGGCGAGCCAAGAACGGTGCAGCCCTCCCAGATGACCGCCACAGCAAATGCCGCAAGCAACAGGACTAATAATTGAGCGCAGCGACCAGGACAGTTGCCACGCTTTTTTTCATCATCTGAGGAAAGGAAGACACAATATGATTGCCAAATGGCAACATCTACAACGACGCAATAGAGCACTAAAACAAACAGCTGTGAGACAGAGTGGTTCACATAAAAGTGCTTCATGCACAGAAGCTCGACAATAAAGAGAAGAGCAACGAAGACGGCTTTCATTATTTGCTTTTGGTTTACGCATCGAGACAACACGGAGCTAATTCACCTTTATCCAAATCAAGCTGCAAGGGCCCTCGAAGAATCGTTCCCAGTCATCTGGATGACAAGTATGGGCACCAAGCACTGTTCACAACTGTTGAAAGTAATATAAGTAGGGAAATTCACATCCAGATGATTTATACGCCAAAGCGAAACGCATAGCCTACTTTTCCTTCTCCCTACTTAACGCAACAGCCTGAACAAGCGAGTTTAAACGCTCTTCCTGTCGAGAGAGACGAAGAGAATTGCAGAAATCACGGACCACAAGAACGGCAATAACGTAAAGGAACACGAAGTTAGAAGCCGACATGAAACCAAATAGACTCGAAAGCCACATTGCAACTTGTGGAAAAACGCCCAAAATTACAAAACTGACGCTGAATAGCAGCCAAAACAGAGAATCCAAAACTTGCATTTGGGATTTTTTTAATTTGCGCAATACGAACACGAATACCAAAACAGCGCAAACGAGAAGCAAAATACGAAGAGAGACCGGCAAATGGATCACCTAAACCACTGAACGACAAGGAGCGTAACGAAAACACGAACCATATACTGCATAGACCTAACAGGGTTAAGATAGCTCTCGCCACCTTGACGCTCGCGCATCTTAACCTGTACCTCTGAAATAGAATACCCTTGCTTCAAAAAGAGAGCGAGAGATTCTGGTTCCGGATTTAAGGTATTGTCGTAATAGTATTTCGTAAGAATATCCCGCCCAAATAGCCTAAATCCAGACGTGGGGTCACTGATCCTCTTGCCTGTCAGAATCTTTATTAGCACCGTAATCATACGCGAGCCGATCATGCGAAGCGTCTTGTCTTTGCGCACGCTTACAAACCTAGAGCCAATGACAATATCTGATCCATCAGATTGAGCCCTATCAACAAGGACCTTTATATATTCCGGACAATGCTGGCCGTCAGCATCAAACTGAACCATATAGTCATATCCATGATCAACCGCATAACGCGCAGCCGTCTGAAACCCAACGGTCAAACCACAGTTAATGGGCATATCAATGATGTCACAACCAAGATCCTTGCAGATAGCTAGCGTTCGATCTCGAGACCCATCATTGATAACAACAAAATCAAACTCAGGTGCAATTTGCCTGAGCTCGCATATCGTCTTTTCTATGCATTCCTCCTCATTATAAGCAGGAATAGCGATAAGAGTTTTAGGTGTCATATACACATAAACCGATCTCTAGTTTTTCTCATTATTATAGCGAGAGATATACAAATGGTTAAATAGACACAACGAATGGTGCACCCTTGATTATCAACCCTTGATTATCAACTTCATCCGAACACCTCCCACATTCATCCGCACATGTGCGGATGAATGTGGGAACCCGATACCCTGAGGGCCGAACCGGTTGGCCCCGGGGACTCGAAGGACGGCATGTCCGGAAAGAAGAAAAAGGGTTCCGAGAAGGCGACCCCGAGTATCTACGGCAGGCGCTCACCAGACACGAAAGGGACACGGTCCAGAAGATGCTGGAGCTGGACGCCCGCGCGCCTCCAGGGCGATGCTCGGCGGCGATGCGGAGGCGCTGCTAGACGCCTACAGCCTGGAGGACGTGCCCATCGGAAGACTCGACCTGACGCCGAGCCTCATCGAGAGGGCACGCGCAGAGAGGCGCGACGCCCCGCTGGCCTAGCCCAAAGGCAAAACGGAAGAGGCGGACCGACCGTCCGGCTGAGTCTGGAAAGAGGTGCCAGACTGAGGGCGGAGAATGGCCCCCGGACCTATCGAACACATATCCACCGTTCCTTCAACTGGGGAAACGGCGCCCCCGGGGTCCATGGGGGCCGCGGGGGCGTTCGGCTAGCCGCGGGTACGGACTATCTGCGCAGTGTGTTCGGCTGAGATCGGAAATCAACCACGAATGGTGCACACGGCATCGAGAACCCCGCAACAAACCTAGCCCTAGATTTCAAAGCTAGCAATCTTCCGAGTGTCAAACGGCATGGTTACGCCATGTCTCTCTAAGCGTAGGTGCACAACTACGAGGTTTTCTCAAATGTTTTAATTGTAACCACACGCGCCATATTAATGACATTCATTAAATACGACTTAGAGCAAAATGGGATTTGAAGCAATTGGGAAATACCTTTTGCTCGATTACCAGAATGAATATTTCTCAACCCATTATTAAATAATGCATTTGCCTTTAGATAGTTCTCAGCTCGTCGCCGATCGAACC
>CALJDJ010000012.1 GCA_938023705.1 uncultured Collinsella sp. | reverse complement strand
TTCGCGATCCCGGGCCTTGACGACGAGTTCCGCGTCATCGTGTCTCCGTGGATCCTCTCCTCGCTGATCACCGATCGCCTTGCCGCTTACTACGAGACGGTCACCAAGCACAACCTCAACTACCGTCGCTACTATCACCAGTTCGATTACTAATCGGCGACAAATTAGCTACTGATCAAGAAGCACCCTGCCCGGGCGCATGCGTCCGGGCATTTTTATGCCGAAGTTCGCAAGAAAGGGGAATCGAATGAGGCAGTTTATCGTTGCATCCCATGCTCATTTTGCGTCCGGAATCGTCGAGAGCATTGGGCTACTCTCGGGCGAGCGCGAGAACGTCCATGCGCTGTCTATGTATGTCGACGGAAACGAGGACCTGGTCAAGGAGGCTGCGGCGATTCTGGACGGCTTTGCCGCGGACGATGAGGTCGTCGTTTGCACCGACCTCTTTGGCGGCAGCGTCAACAACGAGTTCACCAAGATCGTCCAGACGTGCCCCAACACGCACCTGGTGACCAATATGAATCTGCCGCTCCTTATTCAGCTGCTGTTCGTGCCCGACTCCACCCCGATCGATGAGGCCATTCGCCAGATCGTCGAGGCGGACGACACTAAGGTCAAGTATGTCAACGACCTGCTGGGGCAGGCCGAACTCGACGAGTTTTAATCGCTAGGAGCACACCATGATTCAGATGATTCGCGTGGACTATCGACTGCTTCACGGCCAGGTTGCCGTTAGCTGGACCTCGGCTCTGGGTGCCGACTGCATCCTGTTGGTGAGCGACACGGTCCTCAATGACAAGCTTCGCCTGCAGGCCCTTTCCCTTGCAAAGCCTGAGGGATGCAAGGTCGTTGTCAAAAATACCGAGGATGCCGTCAAGGCGCTCCAGAGCGGTGTGACCGATAAGTACAAGCTCTTCGTGGTTTGCGAGACGATCCAGCAGGCCGGTGCCGTCGCCAAGGCGATGGGCGTCAAGAAGATCAACCTCGGCAATGTTGCCTTTAGCGAGGATGCCCGCCAGGTCTCGACGAGCGTGTTCCTTACGCCCGAAAACGAGGCCTACGTGAAGGAACTGATCGGCGAGGGTTATGAGCTGTTCATTCAGATGATTCCGGCAGATGCGAAGACTGACGCCGCGAAGGTCATCGGTTAGGGGCCATTATGGTTATCAAGACAATCCTGATTTTCCTTATTGCCCTTTTGGGTTATTCCGAGTGGCTGACGGGCACGAGCTACCTCCAGCGCCCGATCGTGCTCGGACCTCTGGTTGGCCTTGTCATGGGCGACATGGTGACCGGCACGATCATGGGCGCCACGATGGAGCTTGCCATGGTCGGCGCCATCTCGGTCGGTGCGTATAACCCGCCCGATACGATTTCCGGAACCATCCTGGGCGTGTCGCTTGCCATGCAGGCCGGTGCGGACGCTTCGGCGGCCCTGACCCTGGGCATTCCCATCGCAACGATCGTCCTGGCGCTCGATACGGCCCTGGGCCAGCCGGTGATGCTACTGCTGGTGCACCGTATCGACAAAAACGTCGAGGACGGAGACACCAAGGCCATCACACGCAACATGCTCATCGCCGGTTATGCGCAGAGCTGGTGCGGCCTGCTGATTATTCCCCTGGCATTCTTCTTTGGCGCCGATGCTGTTGCCAGCCTGCTCAACATCATCCCCGATTTCGTTCAGACCGGCATGGATGTCGCCGCCGCCTTCTTGCCCGCACTCGGCTTTGCGATGCTGGCGCAGATGATTATGAACAAAACAGTGGCTCCGTTCTTCTTCGCTGGCTTCTTCCTCGTCGCCTACTTTGGCATTAGCACGACGGGCGTGGCGATTTTTGCCGCGATCATCGTCGTCGCGATGACGGTTTTGGGTGACAAGAAAAAGGCGGAGCAGCCCGCAGTGGCAACCGAGGATCCTGCGATTGGGAGTGGGTTCGATGAGTTTTAAGTTTGAGTCTTCTTACGACGGGCTGATTTCCCGCGCAGACCTTAAGAAACTGTTCTGGCGCTCGATTCCCTATGAGCATTCCTGGAACTACGAGCGTATGGGCCATATCGGCTTTATGTGGGCCCTTATGCCGATCCTGCGCAAGCTGTATCCGCAGGATGCGGACTTTAAGGCCGCCCTTAAGCGCCATATGGAGCTCTATAACGTCACGCCGTACATCTCGACGCTCCCCATGTCCATTGCTGCCGCAATGGAAGAGGTCAACGCTACTGACGATAGCTTTGACACGAGCGCGATCTCTAATGTCAAGCTTGCTTTGATGGGACCGCTGTCCGGCGTGGGCGATGCCTTCTACTGGGGCACACTGCGAATTTTGGCAACGGGTGTCGGCACGTCGCTGGCGCTGCAGGGCTCTATTCTTGGCCCAATTTTGTTCCTGCTCGTGTTCAACGTCCCTCACTACATCATCCGTTACCTGCTGACGTTTGTGGGATATCGCTTTGGCTCGGACATGATCAGCAAGGTCCAGGAATCGGGCATTATGGACACGATCGTCAAGATGGCCTCTATCATGGGCGCCATGGTGATCGGAGCTATGACCATGGAGATGGTCACCGTAGACATTCCGCTCATGGTCGGCGCGGGCGATGGCGCTCAGACGCTCGCCGAGCTGCTCAATGGAATCTTCCCGGGCTTTGTCACGATGGGGCTGTTTGGAATTGTCTATCTCATGCTCAAGAAGAAGATGAATCCGCTGCTCATCATGCTCGTGATCCTACTCGTGAGTATCGCCGGCGCGTTCTTTGGAGTGCTTGGTGTCCAGTAGGGTATCCGTCATAATTAAAACAATATAAGAGGGGGCGTCGCGCACATTGTGCTGCGGCGCCCTTTTGCCGAAAGGTGGACAAGATGGAGTATCCGCAGCTTGCCGTCATGAATATCAGCCATCGTTATTTTGACCTTGAGGAATTCTTTTCCTCGGCAGCGGCCTCGGGCTACACGTGTTGCGAGCTTTGGACCGGGGCGATGCATCTGTATGTCGATTGCCATGGATACGATTCGATCGAGCAGGTGCGGGAGCTGTCACAGCGGTATGGGGTTCGGATTGTGGGGCTTTGTCCCGAACAGAACAACCCCAAGCCGTGGAATATCGCGGCGCGCGGGAATGAGGCGCGTACCCGCACGCTCGCGTACTTTAAGAACGTTGTGGATATCGCGGCGGAACTTGGAGCCGAGCAGGTCATGGTCTCGAGCGGCTGGGCATTTTTGAACGAGCCGATCGAGGACGCGTGGGGTCGCAGTGCCTCGATGCTGCGTGCGATTGCCGAGCATGCGGGAGAACGTGGCGTGCGACTGGTGCTCGAGGCTCTACAACCGGTTGAGTCGATAATCGTGAACTCGGCGGCCGACACGAAGCGCATGATTGAGGCAGTTGACCATCCGGCACTTAAGGCGTGTCTGGATATGGGCGCCATGGCGGTGGCGGGGGATACCATCGACGATTATTTCGATCTGCTTGGCGATGATGTCGCCCACGTGCATTTTGTCGATGTTGCGGCAGATGGCACGACGCATCTTGCCTGGGGTGACGGCGACCGCGATATGCGCGCCGACCTGGATAGGCTGGTGGCGCGCGGCTATCGCGGAGTTGTTTCGGCCGAGACCTATGACGGGCGCTATTTTGCCGACCCCGCAGCTGCCGATGCGCAGGTAATGGCAGAGTATCGTCGTGCGATTGGCGCCTAGGTGGGGTCGGGCTGCGGCAACCTACCCTATGTTTCCAGATGAATACGGTGTGAGCGGCTGCGACGGATTTTCCCCGCAAGCACTCTAGTATGCTAAAGTACCCAGAAGACCGGCGGAGCTACGCCGGTCTTCTGCTCTATATGAAACACAGCATGAGGAGGCTCACCAGATGACGGCCACACCGTGGGGATTCCGGGACATATTGCCCGAGGAGGCTCAGGCGCGCGAGGAGATTGCGCTGACGGTGAAGGGCTGCTTCAGGGAGCATCATTACCTTCCGGTCGAGACGCCGCTGCTCGAGGACAAGGGTTCGCTCGAGGAAGGCGGCCGCATTGCGGACACGCCGTTTAAGCTCTTTGATGACGACGGTCGCCTGCTGGTGGTCCGTCCCGACAACACATTGCCGATCGTGCGTCTGGTTTCGACCCGCATGCGCGCGGCCGACCTGCCCCTACGCCTTCGCTACGAGGCGCCGGTGGTTCGTGAGTGCCAGCGCAATGCCGGCGGCTCGCGCCAGTTTACACAGCTGGGCTTTGAGCTTATCGGTGCGGGCGACACCGCGGGCGATGTCGAGATTGTCTCGCTCGTGGCCGAGGCGGTGCGCAAGCTGGCGTTGCCCGATGCGCGCATTATCGCAGGTAGCGTGCGTCCGTTTAAGGAGCTGCTCGCGGCGTGCGAGGATCGCGAGCTGGCTGCCGAGGCCCTGCGCTGCGTGCACGCCAACGACTTTGTGGGCCTCGATGCCCGCGTGGCGGCAAGCGCCGAGTCCGATGCCGTCAAGGTTGCCATTAGCGAGCTGCCGCGCTTGCACGGCGGCGCCGAGGTACTCGACCGCGTCGATGTGCTTCTGGCGGCGGCGGGCATCGTCGCGCCGCTCACGAGTGAGCTGCGTGCTCTGGTCGAGGGCCTGGCTCCCGGGGACGCCCAGGTGCTGTCGTTCGACTTCTCCATCATGAACTCTTTCGATTACTACACGGGCCTGGTCTTTAAGGCCTATGCCGGCGGCCTGCCTGACCCGGTCGGTTCGGGCGGCCGCTACGGCTCCATCTTTACCGGCGCATTTGGCGACGGCATCGAGGTGCCGGCGGCGGGTTTCGCCTTTTCGCTCGAGCGTCTGGAGGCCGCGCGCACCTCGGCCGAGGACGCCGCCCCCGATGGCGACCACGCCGTGGGCCGTGGCGCCGAGGGCCCGCTACGCATCGCCGTGCCCAAGGGCTCGCTCAAGGCCGACACGCTCGACGTGCTCGAGGCCGCGGGCTTGGATGTCTCGGAGCTGCGCGATCCCGGCCGTCACCTGATCGTGCGCGGCCGCGACACGCGTGCCGGCGAGGGCACGGTCGGCGATATCGAGTTTGTCATCGTGCGCCCCAGCGATGCGCCCGCCTTTGTGGGCTGCGGCGGTGCCGATTGCGGCATCTGCGGTTGGGACTCGCTTATCGAGGCCGACCTCAACCTGCTGCAGCTGGTCGATCTGGGCTACGGCCTGTGCACTTTCATTGAGGCGGAGCCCGCGTGGCGCGCCGGCCAGGCCGAGCGCAACTATGCCCGCCGCGGGTCGCTTCGCGTGGCCACCAAGTATCCGCGCATCGCGAGCGCCTGGTATGCCGAGCGCGGTGTGAACGCCGATATCGTCTCGCTGCACGGTAACATTGAGCTGGGTCCCATCGTCGGCATGACCGATCGCATCGTGGATATTACCGCCACGGGCGCCACGCTGCGCGATAACGACCTCGTTATTACTGGTCGCATTATGGACTGCACGGCCCGCTTCTTTGTCAATCCGGGTGCCGCACGTCTGGATCCGCGCGTACGCAATCTGGCAGATCGCTTGGCGGCAGCCGTGAAGGACAAGCATTTTGAGCCCGTTGCGGGCTCGGCACAATAGCGCGAGCACGCACGGGCGCCCCAACGTCCGGGCGGCGGGCCGACTGGCGCCGCCGCCCGGTCTCTCGTTTTTCGAACACAACCTCGACCGATAGGGGATACCGAAATGAAGACCATCAAGCTTGCTCCCGGTGAGCGCCTCGTTACCAACCAGCTCAACCGTAAGGGCGTGCTGCCGCAAAACATCGTCGACGCCGCTCGCGATATCGTGGCCAACGTGCGTGCCAACGGCGATGCCGCGGTGCGCGATTACTGCCAGCGTTTTGACGGTGTTGAGCTGCAGAGCTTCCGTCTTCCGCAGGAGCAGATCGATGCCGCGCTCGAAGGCCTCGATCCGGCCTTTGTCGCCGCGCTCGAAAAGGCTGCGCGCCAGATTCGCGAGTTCCACCAGCGCGAGGTCGAGCAGAGCTGGTTTACCACGCGCCCGGACGGCACGATGCTCGGCGTTAAGGTGACCCCGCTTGCTGCGGCCGGCATCTACGTGCCGGGCGGTCGCGCGCAGTACCCTTCCACCGTGCTTATGAACGCCATTCCCGCCAAGGTTGCCGGCGTTGAGCGCGTGGTCATGGTGACCCCGCCGCAAAAGGATGGACTGATTAGCCCGTATACGCTCGCGGCGGCCAAGCTCGGCGGCGTGGACGAAATCTATATGGTGGGCGGCGCCCAGGCCGTGGCCGCGCTGGCGTACGGTACCGAGACCATTCCGCGCGTCGACAAAATCACCGGCCCGGGCAACGCCTTTGTTGCCGCTGCCAAGCAGATTGTCTCGGGTGACGTGGGTATCGACATGGTCGCCGGTCCCTCCGAGGTCTGCGTGCTGGCCGATGCCACGGCCAAGCCTATGGTGGTCGCGGCCGACCTGATGGCTCAGGCCGAGCACGATCCGCTGGCGGCCTGCTATCTGGTGACCTGCGACGAGCAGTTTGCGCGTGAGGTCGAGGCGGGTATCGACATTCTGGTAGCGCAGTCCCCGCGTGCCGAGATTACGTGCGCTTCGCTCGATAACGAAGGCGCCATCGTGGTGGCCGCCGACATGGCGGCCGCCGTCGAGGCCGTGAACACCGTGGCGCCCGAGCACCTTGAGCTGCACTGCAAGGATGCGATGGGCCTGCTCGGCGGCATTCGCAACGCCGGCGCCATCTTTGTGGGCGCTTGGAGCTCCGAGCCGCTCGGCGATTACGTTGCCGGTCCCAACCACACGTTGCCGACCGGCGGCACGGCCATGTTCTCCAACCCGCTTTCGGTCGAAGAGTTCGTTAAGCGCTCGAGCGTTATATGCTATACGCCCGAGGGCCTGCTCTCCGACGCTCCCGCTACGCAGCGTCTGGCCGAGGCCGAGGGCCTGTGGGCGCACGCGCTTTCGGCCGCACTGCGTCGCCGCGTGTTGGAGCAGGGCGAGGATGCCGTGAGCGCCGAGTCGCTCGCCGCGGCCGACCTGACCAAGGTTGCCTGGCCGGGCGACGCCGTGGCGACGGTTGCCGAGGGCGTGGACCTGGCGGCTGCAGGCGCAGATGGCGCTGGCGTAACCGGCGGGGAGGCCTAATATGGCCGAACTCACGCCTCGCATGAAGGAGCTCGTCCAGCCTTACCTGGCCGGTATTGAGCCCTACGATCCCAACTTTACGCCCACGCGCATCAACCTTTCGGCCAACGAGAACACCTATCCCGTGCCGGCTGGCGTGCGCGAGGCGGTCGACGCCGCCCTGGCTGCCACGCCGCTCAACCGCTATCCCGATCCCATGTCCAACGATCTGCGCGACGAGCTTGCCGCTTGGCATGGTGTGGCGCGCGAGAATGTCTGCGTGGGCAACGGCGGCGACGAGCTGCTCTATAACTACCTGTTGGCGTTTGGCGGCGCGGGACGGACCCTGCTCAACTGCCCGCCGTGCTTTAGCGAGTATGCGTTCTTTGCGTCGCTCTGCCAGACCGAGGTGCGCGACGTGTGGCGCGACCCCGCGACCTTTGAGCTCGACCAGGCCGCCGTGCTTGCGGCGGCACCCGAGTGTAACCTGGCAATCGTGACCTCGCCCAACAACCCCACGGGTGACGTGGCACCGCTCGACTTTGTCGCGGCGCTGTGCGATGCGTGCCCCGGCATGGTAATGGTTGACGAGGCCTACGTGGAGTTTGCCGACGATTCGTTTGGCGCGGCCACCACGGCGCAAGGCCTTATCGCCGAGCATCCCAACCTGGTGATTCTACATACGCTGTCCAAGGCGTTTGGCGCCGCCGGCACGCGTCTGGGCTATGTGATTGCGGCACCCGAGGTCGTCGACGTGTTCGCGGCGATTCGCCAGATCTATTCAGTTAACGTGCTGAGCCAGGCGGCAGCACTTGCCTGCGTGCGTGCCCGTGATGCCTACACGCCCGTGGTGGCACAGATCGCATCCGAGCGCGAGCGCGAGCTGTGCGCCCTGCGCGCAATGGCTGCCGATGGCATGCCCGTGGAGGCATGGCCGAGCGCGGCGAACTTTGTGCTCGCGCGCACGCCGCATGCCACGCGCGTGCGCGAGCGTCTGCGCGACGAGTATTCGATTTTGGTGCGCGACTTTAGCTACGCGCCGGGGCTTGCGGACTGTCTGCGCATCACTGTGGGTACGCCGCAGGAAAACGACGAGGTGCTGGCCGCGTTTGCCGCGCTGGTGAAGGAGGAGATGTAGATGGACCGCTATGCCGAGGTAACCCGCAAGACGGGCGAGACCGACATTGTCGTAAAGCTCGACCTGGACGGATCTGGCGTGTGCGATATCTCGACCGGCGTGCCGTTTTTCGACCACATACTCAACGCTTTTGGCCGCCATGGCCTGTTCGATCTGACGGTGCATGCGGTGGGCGACGTCGAGGTCGACGCGCACCACACCGTTGAGGACACGGGCATTGTGCTGGGCGAGGCGTTTTGCCAGGCGCTGGGCGACAAGGCGGGTATTACGCGCTTTGCCGACGCGGCGATCGCCATGGACGAGACACTCGTGATGGCCGCCGTGGATATCTCGGGTCGCGGGCAGGCCTATTGCGAGCTGCCCGTGCCGACTGAGCGCGTGGGCAGCTTTGATACCGAGCTGGCCGTCGAGTTCTTCTATGCCTTTGCGCGCGATGCCAAGCTCACGCTGCACGTGCGCGAGCTGGCGGGCGGCAATTCGCACCACATTATCGAGGCCGCCTTTAAGGCCGTGGGCCGCACGATGCGCCGCGCCTGCGAACTCGATCCCCGCGTGCAGGGTATCCCCAGCACCAAGGGCTCGCTGTAACCGTCACAAGGGTAAAACCACCACGAAGATGCCTGTCCTCTTTGTGGTGGTTTTGGATGATGAGAAGTGGAGGGGTCGCGTGGGCGAACCGAAGATCGTGGTGGTCGACTACCACAAGGGCAACTTGTCGAGCGTCGTGCGCGGGCTTGCGCGCGCCGGTGCTGCCGCCTGCACGTCGGACGATCCGGAGCAGATCCGCAACGCCGACGGCCTGGTCATCCCGGGCGTGGGTGCGTTCTATGACGCGATCGCCTTTATGCGTCAGAGCGGCGAGGAGGTGGCCGTGCTCGATGCCGTTGCCGCCGGAACTCCGCTGCTCGGCATCTGCCTGGGCCTTCAGCTGTTTTTTGAGCGCGGCAACGAGGGCGTGCCTGCGAACGAGGACGCGGACGCGGACGACGATGCCTCCGAGCAGGCCGGTGGTCCCTGGGTCGATGGCCTGGGCATCATGCGTGGCTCGTGCACGCACCTGGAGTCGAGCCGTCTGAAGGTCCCGCACGTGGGCTGGGACCAGGTGCGCATGACGCCCGCCGGTGCGGCCGATCCGTTGCTTGCCGGTTTTGCCGAGGGCGCCAACATGTATTTCACTCACAGCTACGCGGTGGCCGACGACGTCGATGCCGCCGATGTGTTGGCGCGCACGCACTATACACGGAGCTTCCCGTGCATCGTGCGCCACGGCAACGTGTGGGGCTGCCAGTTCCATCCCGAGAAATCCTCTGCGCTGGGTCAGCGCATCCTTAAGAACTTCGTGAGCATCGTCGAGGGGGCCGGCCGATGATTCTGTTTCCCGCAATCGATTTGATCGGCGGCAAGGTCGTGCGCCTGGAGCGCGGCGACCGGAGCCGCTGTAAGGTGTATTCTGACGACCCCGTGGCCGTTGCCCGCTCCTTTGCCGAGCAGGGCGCGAGCTGGGTGCACGTCGTCGACCTGTCCGCTGCCTTTGGCGAGGACGAGGACGCGTGCGCTGCCAACTTGGCAGCGATTAAGGCCATCTGCGGCGTCGACGGTCTGTCCGCGGACGTGGGCGGCGGCGTTCGTTCGCTCGCGCGCATCGACGAGCTGGCCGGCTACGGCGCGCGTCGCATCGCGCTAGGCACGGTGCTCGTGACCGAGCCGGGATTTGCCGAGGTGGCGGCGCAAGGCTTTGGCGAGTTACTGGTGGCAGCAGACATTGCCGCCCGTGACGGCCAGGTCAAGGTGAATGGTTGGCGCGACGGCGCGGGTGTGGCGCTCGACGACGCCGTGGCGCAGCTCACCGAGCTGGGCTTTAAGCATCTGGTGTATACCGACATCGCGCGCGATGGCATGCAGACGGGCATCGACGTGGCGGCGTATCGCCATGTGGCCGAGGTCGCGGGCTTTCCCGTCGTGGCTTCGGGCGGCATCTCGACGCTCGACGATATCCGCGCACTGGCCGCGGTGGGCGAGGATGCCATCGAGGGTGCCATTACCGGTCGTGCGCTCTACGAGGGCAACTTTACGCTGGCCCAGGCGTTGGCCGCCGCCCGAGGGAAGGAGTAGCCCATGCTTGCCAAACGCGTGATTCCCTGTCTGGATGTTAAGGACGGCCGCGTGGTCAAGGGCGTCAACTTTGTGAGCCTGCGCGATGCTGGCGACCCGGTGGAGCTGGCGCGCGCCTACGACCGCGAGGGTGCAGACGAGGTCGTCTTCCTGGACATTACCGCGACGAGCGACAACCGCGCGACGACCATCGAGATGGCGGCGCACGCGGCCGAGGAGCTCGCTATTCCCTATACCGTGGGCGGCGGTTTCCGCGACTTGGCGGGCATGCGAACCATGGTTGCCGCCGGTGCCGACAAGGTGTCGCTTAACTCTGCCGCCGTGCGCGATCCGTCGTTGATCAGCCAGGCCGCCGCGGCGTTTGGCAGCCAGGCCGTGGTCGTGGCGATTGATGCCAAGCGCGTGGGCCTGCCCGGTCAGCCGGATGCCGACAAGTGGGAGGTCTTCACGGCGGGCGGTCGCAACGCCACGGGTATCGATGCGGTGGCGTGGGCCGAGGAAGCGGCTCGTCGCGGCGCCGGTGAGATCTTGCTCACCAGCATGGATCGCGACGGCACCAAGGCTGGCTTCGACCTGGCACTCACCCGCGCCGTGGCGCGCGCGGTGCCGATCCCGGTGATCGCAAGCGGCGGCGTGGGCACGCTCGAGCATTTTGCCGAGGGCGTGATCGAGGGCGAGGCCGATGCCGTGCTGGCGGCCAGCGTCTTTCACTTTGGAACTTTCAGCATTCGCCAGGCGAAGGAGTATATGGCCAGCCAAGGCATCCCTGTGAGGCTGGACTTCTAGTGCTGCGGCTTGCCCAGGCACCGCATCTTGCCGCTCAAACCGTCGCTCGCGTACCAAAGTACGCGTCGCTCCTCTTTCGCGGCAACCTGCGGCACCTGGACAACCCTCGCCGACCTGTGGGATTTCGTTTGTTACTTGGGAGAAATGATGACTGAGGTAATAAATGCTACCGAGCTTAAATACGACGCCCGCGGGCTGATTCCTTGCGTGGTTCAGCAGCATGACACCGGTGAGGTGCTTATGGTTGCTTGGATGAACGAGGAATCGGTGGGGCTGACGCTCAAGACCGGGACCACGTGGTTTTGGAGTCGCAGCCGTCAGGAGCTCTGGAACAAGGGCGCGACGAGTGGCAACATGCAGGAGGTCAAGGAGCTCTGGGCCGACTGCGATAGCGATACGCTGCTGGTCAAGGTGGACTCACCGGGCCCGGCCTGCCATACCGGCAACCGTACCTGCTTCTTTAAGCGCGTGGAAGGGGGAGTGCGATGAAAGTCGTGACGCCGTTCGAGGTCGCCGAATGCAACACCGAGCTCCTCCGCGCGGGCGTGCCATGCCGCGTGCACCTGACTGATGCCTGCGGGGCGCAGTCGCTTTGGCTCGAGGCCGAGAAGGAAAGGCTCGATGAGGCCCATGCCGTCATCGTCGAGTTCTTTGAGAAAAAGGGCGCAAAGCCTCGGTTCGATGAGGCCGGTACCTACTTTACGCTGCAGTAACGAGAGGAAATAACCATGGGAGTCAGAACAGCTAACGTGCAGCCGGGAAACATCGGTGAGACGCTGACGGGACTGGCCGAGGTGATTCACAGTCGTCGCGACGCATCGCCGCAGGAGAGCTATACCGCGCGTCTGCTGACCGACGTCGAGGACGAGCTGCTCAAGAAGCTTGCCGAGGAGGCGAGCGAGGTGATCATGGCCTGCAAGGATAACGACCACGATCACATCCGCTACGAGGCCGGCGACCTGATCTACCACCTGCTCGTGACGCTCGAGCGCTACGGCATCACCCTCGACGAACTGGCCGGCGAACTCAACGCCCGCCGCCACTAGTCATTGGGGACGTTCTTAAACGACTAGTTAGGCGAGGGGCGTGGATTCCCATTCGCCGGTGGGGTGGGGGATATCGAAGGCCCGGTAGCCGCAGTCGTAGGCGTGGGCCTGGGCCTCGCGGATGTTCCAGCAGATGTCGCAGGCGCGGTGCGCGTCCGAGCCAAAGGTGATGGGCACCTCGGCATGGGCGAAGCGGCGCAACAGCCCGGTCGCGGGGTAGTAATCGTCGAGCCCCTTGCGCGGTGCGGCGGTCGAGACCTCAACGCGGCGACCCGTATCGTGGGCGCATTCGGCCATCTGCTCCCAAAACGGCGCGGGGTCAAAGTCGGGTGCAAAGCCGTCCTTCGAAAAGCGCATGACCAGGTCGGGATGGGCCATCGCGTCAAAGTTGAGTGAGCTTTCGCAAGCACGGCACCAGTCGTCGACGTAGCACTCCCACACGCCGCGCACGCCTAAGTTTTCCCAAACATGCAAGTTGGTATCGTCGTCGATCCAACCGCAAAGGGAATCGGGTGTATCGGGGCGCGCGACGTCCTCTGTCCCTGCCGTGCCCGCGGCGCCTGCCGCAATATCGCCCGGGTTGCCAATCCAGTGCACGCTGCCCAGACGTACGACGGCGCCCTGGGACCAGTGCTCTACCAAGGGCTCGCAGCCCTCGTACCAATCGCATTCAAAACCGTAGATAAAGGTGAGCTCCGGCGCAATCTGCGCGGCGAGTTTGCGGGCGTCCTCAAAGGCCAAACGATGTGCCGGCAAGTCGCCCTCGACGACCTGCACCTCGCAGTTAGCATCCATACTGGCGGGCAGGGTAAGGTGGTCGGTCGAGACCATGACGCGGCAGCCGGCGGCAGCAGCGGCACGGACGTTGTCCTCGAACGAGGCGTGCCCGTCCGAGAACGAGGTATGAGTATGGCAATCGACCAGCGGGCAGGCGGGCATGGCGACTCCTTTGCATTTGGTGAATCCGCTCCATTGTAATGGTGCAGCTCTCAACACGCCGCGCACGCCGGGTGCCGAAATCGAGTGGAAAGGCGGGGCGGTGCGTGCCGGCGCCGGCGACTACTTGCTTCGTGCCGCCGCGCGTTTGGCCTGCACTGTTACCATCGCGTGTCTCACGGCGGTGATGGGGCGATAGCGGATCATACGCGGTCCCGACCAACGCATAACCTCGCGGATCTTCTCGCGCATGGCAGGCCGGTAACAATGCGAAGGACATGCCGAGCAAAATGTCTTGGTGCCCATGTGCGGGCAGTGCTCAATGCGCGCGATGGCGTATTTCTGCAGCTCGGCGCATTCGGGGCAGAGCGTAATGGTTCGAAGGCCGAGTTTCACGCGCACGGACTCATCGCCGCCAGCCTGTTCGACCACATGCCCGCCGCCATGATGCCCACGACACCACAGCGCAATCATCTGCGACACCATTTGGGCCTCACGCTCACGTTTGCGTGCTAGCTCCGGTGTGTCGACTGGGCGCGCCATTAGCTCAGCCTCCCGTGCTCGACCGAAAGCGAGAAATCGGCAAACGCGCAGGTGCTGGCACGGTGGCTCACGAGCACAATGGTCTTGCCGCGGCGCTTGAGCTCGTCGATTGCCTGCATCACGGACGCCTCGTTGAGAGCATCGAGCGCGCTGGTGGGTTCGTCGAGCAAGATGAAGGGTGCGTCGTTGAGGAAGATGCGCGCAAGGCCGATGCGCTGGCGCTCGCCGCCCGAAAGCGAGTCGCCCAGCTCGGCAACGGGCGTGTCGAGTCCCTGCGGCAGACGGTCGATGAGCGTGGTGAGTGAGGCGGAGCGGCAAGCGTCGAGCAGCTCGGCATCGGTGGCGTTGGCGTGCGCAACCAGCAGGTTCTCGCGTACGGTGCCGCAGAACAGATGCGTGTCCTGGGTCATATAGGCCTCGTGGCTGCGCAGGCTCGCCGTGTTGATGTGGCGGGCATCGACGCCGCTCACCGTGATGGTGCCGGCTGCGGGGTCCCAAAAGCGCATGAGCAGCTTAAGCAGCGTCGACTTGCCCGAACCCGAGCGCCCCATGATGCAGGTCATGGTACCGGGCGCAAAGGTGCAGGTCACGTCGTCGAGGATGAGACTCGCAGCGGTGTCGTTCGCGACCTGCTCTGTGGCGCCCGCACCGCCCGCGTCCACGCCGCCCACATAGCTAAAGCTCACATGCTCGGCTGCGGCGCCGGCAAACTCAACGTTCTGTCCATCGGCGACCTCGGCGCACTGGGGCTGCTCGTCGAGCAAATCGAGCACGCGTGCGCCCGAGGCGAGCGTCTCCTGCAGTGAGGCGCCCAGGCGGCTCACGGCCATCACCGAGCCAAACGACGACACAAAGGTAAAGACGGCGACAAACGCTGCGGCAAAGTCAATCGTTCCCGCAGCCACCAGCTGCAGCGCACGCCCGAGCATCACCAGATTAGCCACAAGAATAAGCGCATCGGCTACGGCCTCGCTGACCGCCTGGCGGCGCTTGAGGCGCGCGTCCACGGCGCCGACTTGCTCGGTCAGCTTGCCCAGGGCACGGCTGCGATCGGTGCCACCGGCAAACTGGATGGTCTCGCCCGCGCCGCGCAGACTGTCGAGTACAAAGGCGCCCAGCTTACCGGCGCCCTCGCGGCTCTGGCGGCCGGTGGTGCCGCATGCCTTGGCCGAGGTCAGGGGCAGCAGCACGCCCAGGACCGCGTAGGCCACGAGCGCGATGCCCGCGAGCTCGGGGCTCACAGCCAGCAAAAAGCCCTCAAACACAACGGTGCAGACCAGAGCTATGGCAATGGGCGAGATGGTGTGCGCGTAGAAGACCTCGAGCAGCTCGATATCCGAGGTGACCAGGCTCACGAGCTCGCCCTTGCCGCAGCCCTCGAGCTTGGCGGGGGCGAGCTGGCGCAGGGCGCCAAACACCAGGTCGCGAATGTGTGCGAGCAGACGGAATGCGATGTAATGGTTGCAGAGCTGCTCGCCGTAGTGGAGCGGCCCGCGCGCGATGCCGCAGGCGGCACAGGCCGCGCATGTGACGATAAGACCAAGCCCCAAGGCGTTGCGGCCCAGCGCGGCCATAAGGCCAAGGGCGCCAAAGGCCGGCACGAACGCGGCGGTGAGCATGCCAATGCTGCCCAGCGCGACGGCTAGCACAAGCCAGCCGGCAAGCGGTCGGACGAGCCCCATCATGCGCCACATGATGGACGGCGCCGAGCGACGGGCGCGGCCGGAGTCAGGCACCGCGGCAGCGGAAGACGAGCCGGCACCGTTGAGGCCATCGGTACGGGCGGTGCTGCCGTCAACAGCCTCAACCGCGCCGGCATCCTCGGCATCACCCTCCGCATACGCATATGCCGAGAGCTGCTCCTGGCTGTTCCACATGCGCGCATAGGCGCCCGCGGTTGCCAAGAGCTCGCCGTGAGTCCCGCGCTCGGCAATGCGACCGCGCTCCAGCACCAGAATCTGATCGGCGTCCACGATTGTCGACAGGCGATGCGCCACCACGATTACGGTGTGCTCGCCGGCGAGCGATGCAATGACCTCGCCGATTGCGGCTTCGCTTGTGGCATCGACGTTGCTCGTCGCCTCGTCAAACACATAGATCGGCGAGTCGTGCAGCAGGGCGCGTGCCATGCACACGCGCTGGCGCTGGCCACCCGAAAGGTTGGTGCCGCCCTCGTTAATCACCATGTCGAGCCCGCCGTTGGCCTGCACAAAGGCCGCCACGCGCGTGCGGCCGAGCGCGCGCAAAAGCTCGGCGTCGGTGGCGTTGGGCTGGGCGAGCAGCAGGTTGTCGCGCAGGGTGCCGGCAAACAGGTAGCCGTTGGTGGGCACCAGCGTGACGGCGCGCATGAGTGAGGCGGCCGTGGCATCGCGCAGCTCGACGCCGCCAATGCGAACGCTGCCACGGTAGGCACCCTTGCGGCCCGCGATAATCCCCGCGAGCGTGGACTTGCCGCCGCCGCTTTCGCCCACGAGTGCCACGAGCGAGCCGTGCGCAATGGTCGCGCTGGCGCTGTCCAGCACCGTGCGGTTGCCGTATGCATAGCTCACGCCCGCGAGCTCGATATCGCCGCGACCGTCAAGCTCAACATCGCCGCGCTCGGGCTCGGGCGTATCCAAAATGCCAAACATGCGGCGCGAGGCGGCCATGCCGTTCATGGCCGTGTGGAACAGCGATCCCAGGCGGCGCATGGGCAAAAAGAACTCCTGCGACAGAAAGACGATGAGGAAGGCCGCCTCAAAGCCAATCTTGCCCGTGGCGAGCTGCAGCGCGGCTACGATAATGCCGAGCGCGGCGCCCATATAGACGACCAGGTCCATAACGCAAATGGAGCGCAGCTGCATCACCAGCAGGCGCATGGTCGCTGTGCGGAAACGCTCGGACTCGGCGTTGATGCGCTCGTGCCAGCTGCGATCGGCCTGGTAGACCTTAAGGGTGGTGAGACCCTGCACGGCCTCCAGGAACATGCCGCCCAGATCGACATAGCTGCCCCAGTACTCGGCACCGATCTTTTTGGCGTTGCGCATGACCATCATGATGGAGACGGGGATGACCGGAACGCAGGCGAGCAGCAGCGCGGCAGGAAGACCCGCCTGGCCCACGAGCAGTACAAACAGCGTGATGGGTGCCAAGCCGGCAAAGAAGAGCTGCGGCAGGTAGCCGCCAAAGTACACCTGGAGTTGCGTGGCGCCCTCGACGCTGGTCTGGACGGCCTCGGCGGTGGGGACGGTCTCGGTGTAGGAGGGGCCGAGTGCGGTGAGCTTGTCGTAGACGAGCGAGCGCACGCGGCGGACGGCCTCGAACGCGGCCCTGTCGCCGGCGCGTTGGGCCAGGTAGATGGAGGCGGCGCGCGCGATGATGGCGGCGGCGAGCGGCGAGGCCGCCTGTGCGAGGGCATCGACGGCGAGCGCGGCGGAAAGGCCGTCCGTGACGATGCCGCCCAAGATGCGCGCAAGCACCCACATCACCGTGATGTTTGCCATGAGCGCGATCCACTTAAACAGGACGCTTGCCATAATGTAGGGCGTTGCCTGCGGAACCAGGGAGAAGAGCCGCTTCTCGAACATGAAACCTCCTATGCCGTAACGGTGCCGGTCGGGGTCCTCGGCAGCCGCTTAGTTAGCCAAATGCAACTAGAGTAGCATCGTGCAGCCTGTAAGTATGCCGAGGGTAATTTTTTGGCCGATGAACTGCGTAGAAAGTTCAAAATTGTTGAGTGTAGTGAACTTTGTGGTGGACGGAGTGCGAGCGCAATTCTGATCGTGCGCGGCCCCGCTCCAAAACATGTACATCAGCCTCCAAAAGCTGCAAAAAATGACATGTTTGGAGGCTGGCGTACATGTTTGGATAGGGGCGAGGGCGGCGACGGACGAAAGTCACGCCTGTGCCACGTCCGATGTGCTAGCGTTTGGGTGAATAAAACGAGCCCGTGCGGAAAGGATCCGGACCGTATGCAACGTGGAAGTACATCTCCGCTGTCCCGCGAGACCGATGCACCCGAAACTATCGTCAAGCTGGAGTGCGACATCGACGATGCGTCGCCCGAGGTGCTCGCCTATGCCGCGGACCGCCTGCGCGAGGCGGGCGCCCGCGAGGTGCACTGGTTGCCTCTCTACTGCAAAAAAGGCCGCCCCGGTTGGCAGCTGCAGGTAATCTGCGCCCGCGAGGACATTGACCGTCTGCAGACGATTATCTTTTTGGAAACCACCACGAACGGCATCCGGCGCCAGGTGATGGAACGCGTCTGCCTGCCGCGTCGTTTTGAGCAGGTCGCGACGCCTTGGGGCGAAGTGGCCGTCAAGGTGGCCACCCTGCCCGACGGCAGTGAGCGTGCGGCGCCCGAGTACGAGGACTGCGCCCGTCTTGCCCGCGAGCATAACGTGCCGCTCCAGCGCGTGATGCAGACGGCACAAGCCTCGGCACTGCGATTTGAATAGCGCGGCCGGCGACATCTCGCGCCCGGCCACATCAGCCCCACCCGAAAGGACCACCATGAAATACCTCATCGCTTCCGACATTCACGGCTCGGCATACTGGACCGAGCGTCTGGTCGCCGCAATCGAATCCGAGCAGCCCGACCGCATCGTGCTGCTGGGCGACCTGCTCTACCACGGCCCGCGCAACGACCTGCCGCGCGACTACGCCCCCAAGCGCGTGATTCCGCTGCTCAACGCCCTGGCCGACCGCATCATCGCCGTCCGCGGCAACTGCGACGCCGAGGTCGACCAGATGGTGCTCGACTTTCCCGTCATGGCGGACTACGCCACGCTGTTCGATGAGGCCGGCCGTGAACTGTTCCTGACGCACGGCCACGTCTTTGGCGCCGGCATGCACAACAGCGTCGACCACGTGCCCGCGCTGCCCGAGGGCTCCGCGCTCGTCTACGGCCACACGCATATCAAGGTTAACGAGGCAAGCGAGGCACGCCCGGGCCTATGGCTCTTCAACCCCGGCAGCGTGAGCATCCCCAAGGACGGCACGCACAGCTACGGCATCTACGAGGGCGGCGCGTTCCGTCACGTGATCCTGGAGGAGAAATAATCATGGCGCAGCACATGGCTCGGCAAAATGCCGAGGGCTCGCGCGATCTGTCCACGCTGGTCGACGTGTCGGCCGAGCTGCAGCATTTGGTGCAGACTATCTGGCGTCTGCGTCAGCCCGATGGCTGCCCGTGGGACCGCGAGCAGACGCACCGCAGCATTGGCAAGAACATGATCGAGGAAGCCTACGAGGCGCTCGATTGCATCGAGGCGGACGACGTGGCGCATCTGCGCGAGGAGCTGGGCGACGTGCTCATGCAGGTGGTACTGCATGCGCAGATTGCGGCGGACGCCGGCGAGTTTACACTTGCCGATGTGGCACGCGATATCGACGCCAAGCTCATCCGTCGTCATCCGCACGTGTTTGGCGATGCGGACGCCGAGAGCTCCGATGAGGTGCTCAAGATCTGGGACGAGGTTAAGCTTGCCGAGAAGGCTGCAAAGGACAAGGCCGTGGCAGCGGGCGAGGCTGCGCCCGAGGGCCTGCTCGACGGCGTGCCCACGCATCTGCCGGCGCTGATGCAGGCTCAGAAGGTGTCGCGCAAGGCGGCTGCCGTGGGCTTTGAGTGGGAGACAGTCCAGGACGTGTGGGACGAGGTCGCCGAGGAGCGCGCCGAGTTTGAGGCCGAGACTCCCGGCTCGCCCGAGCGCGAGATGGAGTTTGGCGACCTGCTCTTTGCTCTGGTCAACGTTGCGCGCAAGGAGGGAATCGACGCCGAGAGCGCCCTGCGTGCCAGCACGGCAAAGTTCCGCCGCCGCTGGGCCGCGATGGAGCAGATGGCGGCCGACGCCCACGTGGATCTGGCCGAGCTTTCGACCCACGGCCTCAATGACCTCTGGGATGCCGCAAAGGCAGAGGAGTAAGACTGCGGGGGCGACGGGACGGACTTTCTCATCGCCCCCATTATTTTTCAAAAAGATTGTATCCCTTGGCTAACTTAGGGCATAATGCAAAAAGTGCGATAAGGCTAACTTATGAACCTGCGCGCCACTGTAGCGTGCAAGCCGTGTCGCCAAGCATTCAACCCGTTTCCAAGTGAGAGGGAGACAACATGAGCGATATTTTGGATGTCTACGGTCGCGAGGTACTCGACAGCCGCGGCAACCCCACCGTCGAGGTCGAGGTCGTGCTCGAGGACGGCAGCTTCGGCCGCGCGATGGTGCCTTCGGGCGCTTCGACCGGCGCCTTTGAGGCCTGCGAGCTGCGCGATGGCGACAAGGGTCGCTACCTGGGCAAAGGCGTCTCGCAGGCCGTCGAGCACGTCAATAACGAGTGCGCTAACGCCGTCGTGGGCCTCGACGCCTTCGACCAGCGCGCCGTCGATGCCGCGCTGATTGCCGCGGACGGTACCCCCAACAAGACCAATCTCGGCGCCAACGCCATTCTGGGCGTGTCGCTGGCAGTTGCCCGCGCCGCTGCCGAGTCGGCGGGTCTTTCGCTGTACCAGTACCTGGGTGGCGTCAACGCCCACCTGCTGCCCACGCCCATGATGAACATTCTCAACGGCGGCGTGCATGCCGACAATAACGTCGACTTCCAGGAGTTCATGATCATGCCGGTGGGCGCCCCGAGCTTTGCCGAGGGCCTGCGTTGGTGCGCCGAGGTCTACCACACCCTCAAGGGCGTGCTGCACGAGGCCGGCCTGGGCGGCGGCGTGGGCGACGAGGGCGGCTTTGCGCCCAACCTCAAGACCAATGCTGAGCCGTTCGAGTACATTACCAAGGCCGTCGAGAAGGCTGGCTTTAAGCCCGGCGTCGACTTCATGTACGCCATGGACCCGGCCTCGACCGAGTTTTACAACGCCGAGACCGGCATGTACGAGCTCAAGGGCGAGGGTGTTGAGTACACGAGTGCCCAGATGGTCGATTACTGGGAGAAGCTCGTCGACACCTATCCCATCATCTCCATCGAGGACGGCATGGCCGAGGAGGACTGGGACGGTTGGGTTGAGCTTACCCGCCGCATTGGCAACAAGGTGCAGCTGGTGGGCGACGACCTGTTCGTCACCAACACCGAGCGCCTCAAGAAGGGCATCGAGCTGGGTGCCGCCAACGCGATCCTGGTCAAGGTCAATCAGATCGGCACGCTCACCGAGTCGCTCGAGGCCATCGAGACCGCCAAGGAGGCCGGTTACGCCTGCATCGTGAGTCACCGCTCCGGCGAGACCGAGGATTCCACGATCGCCGACCTGGTCGTGGGCGTCAATGCCGGCCAGATCAAGTCGGGCGCCCCGTGCCGCAGCGACCGTATCGCCAAGTACAATCAGCTCATCCGCATCGAGGACGAGCTCGAGGGCAGCGCGCGCTACGCCGGTAAGACCGCGTTCTACAACATTCGCTAAACGGACGAATTTGGCGAGGGGGAGGCTGACTCGGTTCCGTCCCGCCTTGACTGGATGCTGCAAAGCGCCATGGGCGCTGGGCCATACGGCTCAGCGCCTTTTTTATGTCGAGCAAAGGCTGGCGAAGGCGGTGCAGGCGCTCGTGCTATAACTAAAGGACTTAGCGCAAACAAACCTCAACCGCACAAGGCGCACATGGATCAGATTTACGACAACAGGTACTATTCCGCCGGTTCGCGCGAGCCGTCGCCTCGCCGTGCGCGCACGGTGCAGCTCGGTGGGTCCGCCTACGCCGGTGCCGACCGCTCCGCGCAGCGCCCGACAAGCACCTCGCGCCCCAATGCTCAATCGAATACTTCGGCAGATGGACCGGTGCGCCCGCCACGTTCGTCGCATGCATCGCGTCCCTCGACTCAGGCACACGACAAATCGAGCAGGCCTTCGAGCCGTCTTTCGGGCTCGGACTTTATGCGCTACGCCAACGACAATGCGGTGGTCAAGGCAATCTACGACTTTACCCACGGTCCCCAGCGAGGGCTGTTTGTTGGCATTGTCGTCGCCCTGGCGCTCGTGAGCCTGTACTTCCCCGTGCGCGACCTGTATGTGGCAAAACGCTCGAGCGACATCTTGGCCAAGCAGGTCGAGATTCGCGAGCAATATAACGACGACCTGCAAAAAAGCGTCGACAAGCTGCTCTCGGAGGAGGGTATCAAGGACGCGGCGTCCGAGGACCTGGGCCTGGTGATGCCCGGCGAGAAGAAGATTGACGTGCTAGGCTTGGACGACGATTCTGACTCGTCGTCGAGCAAAAAGTCCTCAAACGCCAAGAAGGCCAGCGAAGTGGCCAAGGAAATCGAAGAAGTCGGCAAGGACGCGCCGTGGTACATTCAGACGCTCGACATGCTGTTTGGGTTTAGCGGCGTCGAAGGCCAGACGGTCGCGTCCAGCGGCGAGTAGCGCCCAGAGGGGAGCCCGCAATGACAAATTGCAAACGCTATAAGGTAGCCGCGATCGACCTGGGAACGGTGTCGTCGCGACTGGTGTTGGCCCAGGTCGAGGCCGGGGCAATCGTGGAATCGTCCAAGCATACCGAGATTACCGACCTGGGCGAGGGCGTGGACGCGACGGGCCGCTTTTGCGAGGCGGCCGTTGAGCGTGTGCTCGCTGCGTGTCACATGTTTGTGGACGAGGCCCGTGCCTTTGGGGCCGTGTGCGTCTGCACCACGTGCACGAGTGCCGCGCGCGATGCGTCCAATGCCGCGCTGCTGCTGGACGGCCTGCGCGAGTTGGGGCTCAAACCACAGGTGATTCCGGGCGAGGTCGAGGCGCGCCTGACATTTTTTGGCGTGGCGCACGACTTTGCCGGCGAGCGCATCATCGTCGCGGATTCGGGCGGCGGCTCCACGGAGCTCGCGACGGGCGTATACGCTCCGGAGCGCAGCGTCTTTGCGCTGGAGGGAACGCGCTCGCTGGACATCGGTTGCCGTCGCGTGACGGAGCGCTTTTTCTCCGCGTTGCCGCCCGCGGATGGCGAGCTTGCTGCCGCTGCCGCGTGGGCAGGCGAGCAGTTCGCCGCCTATTTTGAGGGCCTGCCTGTCGACTTTGAGCGCGCCGAACGCTTAGTCGCGGTGGGCGGCACGGTGACTACGCTGGTGGCTCTGGTCCACGAGCTGGAACCGTACGATTCGAGCTTTGTGCACCTACGCGAGCTGTCGCTGGGGCAGGTCTCGGCCGCTATCGAGCGCATGTCTGTGTTGGACGCGGAAGGCATCGCCGCGCTACCGGGTGTACAGCCCAAACGCGCGGGCGTGATCTTGGCTGGTGCCGTGGTGATTCGCGAGCTTATGCGAGCCGGCGGCTACGACACGCTCACCGTAAGCGAGAACAGCCTGCTTGCCGGCATGGCCGCCACCATTAACGAGGCTCTCGACGGTGAGCTACCCACCATCGGCTGGACCCCGAGCCTCAGCGTCCTCCAATAAGTTGCGTTGAAATATGGACTAAAATCGCCCTTTCGGGCCCCAAACAGTCCCTATTCCACCGCAACTCAACAGCCGGCACTTAGGGATGTTCCTTTTCTGCCGGCACCTGGGGACAGTCCTTGGGTTGATATGGGCAGTCAAAAAAGCCCCGTCCCAAATTATCTGCTCTGCAGTTGACGGCGTTCAAAAGAAATGAGCCCGCATCCCCGGGGGACACGGGCCCGTAAAAGCCAAATGGTAGGGGCGGTGGGACGTCTGCGCATTTGCTGCGCAAATACGCACCGGCTTCGGCCGCCTGCCGGCGCCTTCGCCGGCTCGCTGCGGACGCTGCGCGTCCGCTTGACGCTCGCCCCCTCGCGGGTTCGAGCCCCACCAGCATCTAAAAGAAACGGGCCCGCATCCCTTGGGGACACGGGCCCATAAACAATACGTGGTAGGGGCGGTGGGACTCGAACCCACAATCCTTGCGGCGAGAGATTTTAAGTCTCCTGCGTATGCCAATTCCGCCACGCCCCCGTGAGACTAGAAGTCTAGCACAAGCCGTCCGTTACGCGTTGACGGCCATCGAGTGTTGGCCCGACTTCTCCAGGAACTCCTGGAACTTGGCTTCGTCGCCCTTGTTCTGGTATTGCAGGGCCAGCAGGTACTCCAGGCGGCAGCGCTTGACCGGGTCGTCGCCGACATCCTCGAGCATGCGCTCCAGCTCGGGAATGTCGTTGTGGCGCTTGAGAATCATCGTGTCGTACATCAGTTGGCATTCGTGCGCGACTGCCTCGGCCTGACCGCCCTCAAAGCCCTTGATCTCGTGCAGGAGCTCCTTGGACTTTTTGCGGTCCTCCTGGCCAACGTAATAGTTAAAAGCTTTGATCACCAGGTCGACGCGCTGCATCTTGGGCAGGTTGAGCCCCAACAGCAAATCGAACATCTCGTCGGCACGCTTGTGGTCCTCGCGCAGCAGATAGGAGTTCAGGCGCAGGTAGTCTCGGTTATAGCGCGGGTACAGCATGCTGGTGAGCTTGGCGTCGAGCAGGCGATCGAACTCGTCCCACCGCTTGGCAGCCATAAGCTGCTGCAGGCGCTTAAACGTGGTACGTTTTTTGACGCTAAAGAATACCGACACGGCGATGCAGATGATAACGACGGCGGTCCAGAGGGTGCGGGAATCGGGCATATTAAGGTCCTTAGTCGCTCGTAAAGCGAGCGGTATGGCAACACGTACTAGATGTATTATACGCAGCGCGCAAGCAAACTGGCATAAAAGCTCATCGAGGCCGAGCGCCATCGCTCGCTGCGGTACACTTACCTAAAGTAAACCATGAAGGGAGACATTACCTATGAAGAAGATCGTTTTGGCTTGCGGTGCTGGCGCTGCTACTTCCACGCTCGTTGCTCAGAAGGTCGCCACCATGCTCGACGCCAACGGTTATGCCGGCAAGTATGAGATCGTGCAGTGCGCCATCTCCGAGGCCAAGGACGCTTGCGACGAGGGCGCCGACCTGCTGATCGCCACCACCGTTGCCCCCGAGGGCCTCACCTGCCCGTACGTGAGCGGCGTGCCCTTCATGACCGGCATGAACCGCGTCGCTGCCGAGAAGGCCGTTCTTGACGTCATGGCTCAGTAGGCGCTGCCTGCATGAGTGAGCAGAACGCCAATCCGGTAGAGCTCTTTGGTATGCGCGTTGCCCATGTGGGCATTAACGCCGCCGACCCGGCAGACGCCTTGGAGATCGCGGAGCTGTTCTCGACGATGATGGGCCTGCCTGTTATCGAGACCCCGGTTTCGTACTTTAACGATTCGCTGGTCGAGGTTATGAAGCAGAACGGTCGTGGCACCAAGGGCCACATTGGCTTTGCTGTCAACGACATCGATGCGGCCGAGAAGTGGTTTGCCGAGCGCGGGCTCGAGGTCAACGAGGAGTCGCGCGCGCTGCTGCCCGACGGTAGCACCAAGCTCGTGTACTTTAAGCGCGAGTTCGCCGGCTTCGCCGTGCACCTGTGCCGCGAGTAGCGCACGAGCTGCTTTAGTTAGCAAAAAGGGATAGGGCCGTATGGCCTTATCCCTTTATTTATGCCGAGGGATCGACTTTTGCAACGGTCAAAAAACCGAAGTCTAATACTTTTCCGAGAAGTGAACGAGACAAATCAGCCCCCCGAAGCATCGACACTTTAAGGGCATCGTTTCCTGCAGTTTCGATGCTGGAATCCTGCGATTTTGCGGCCGAAAAATGCGGATGCTTCGGGGGTCCGAATATGGTCGTTCACTTCTCGGGAAAAGTATTAGACCTCGATCCACGAGGGGGCATCCCTACCGTGGCAGGCGAATCGTAAAGCGGCTGCCGACCCCTTCGACCGAGGTCACACCGATGACACCGCCATGGCTATCGACGATCCACTTGGCAATGGCAAGCCCCAGACCCGAGCCCTGCGCGCCGGCATCGCGCGCGTTGTCGGCGCGGTAGAACCGCTCGAACGCGTGAGCTGCGGATTCCTGGTTCATGCCGATACCCTCGTCCTCAACGCTTATGTCGATCGTGCCCATGCCCGCATCCGGCGCTACGCCAAACGAGATGGGCGTTCCCGCATCCGAGTACTTGGCGGCATTCTGCACGATCACGCGAAGAGCCTGCTTCACGAGCGCCACATCGACGGACGCATCGCAACGCGAGTCGCTGACAAGCGCAGCGTCAAAGGCCAGTCGATACGTGTGCTCGGTATCGATCATCTGTGACTCCTCGCATACCTCGCTGACCAGTGCGGCCAGGTTAGTATTCGCGCGCCGCAGGACCGTGCGCCCGGCATCGCCGCGCGCCAAAAACAGCAGCTGCTCCACGAGCTCCTGCATGTGCTCGCTTTCGGCCTTGAGGGATGCGATGGATTCCGCCAGCACGTCCGGGTCGTCTTTGCCCCAGCGGTCGAGCATGTTTACGTAGCCCTGAATCACCGCGATGGGCGTGCGCAGCTCGTGGCTTGCATCGTTGACAAAGCGCATCTGCTGCAGCTTTGCCTCTTGCATCTGGCGCAGCAGGCGGTTGAGCGCGACCTCGATGCTTGCCAGGTCGGCGTCGCCGGTGGTGACGCTCGGCGAGTCGACGCTTGCGCGCTCGATGGCCTGCTCCAGCGTTTCCATCTTGCCGCCGGAGAGCTGCATGCGGCCGAGTTCGTCCACGCGCAGGGCCAGATCGTTGAGCGGCGCCATGGTGCGGCGCACACGGCGGGCACCGCCGAGCATGTTGAGCACGCCGATGACCTGCCAACCTGCAACAACGATATAGAGGGGCCACAGTGCGACGAGGTCCTGCGCGAGGGGGAAGGTCTTGGTGGTACGCGCAAGCTCGACGGTATAGGTGAGTGTGGTCGGGTCCCAGCTGCGCGCGGGCGTCAGCGACATGTCGTGAACGGTGGCGCCGGGGATCCATCCTGCGGTAAACGCGCCGTCGGGCAGCGTCTGGTTGTATCCATAGACGAGGATCGCCGCCGCAATCACCATCAGCAACAGATCGAGCCAGACATAGCTCATCAGACGGCGCCACATATAGCTCCAGTTGATGGCGCGGGCGATGGAGGTGACGCGCTTGGCCTCGGCGTTACGTACGGCAGACATAACCCACCCCGCGCACGGTCTGGATGATGCGGGCGCCGCCGGCGTCTTCAATCTTGGCGCGCAGGTGCGCGATGTGCACGTCGACGTTGTTAGTGTCGCCCACGTAGTCGTAGCCCAGCGCCTCGTGCACGATGCGCTCGCGCGTGAGCACGGTGCCGGCGTGCGCCATAAGCAGGGCGAGGACGTCGAACTCGCGAGCCGTGAGCGCGATGGGCGAGCCGCCGACCGTGACTTCGCGGCGGTCGGGGTCGAGCACAACCGAGCCCACGGTGAGCACGGCGGGGGAGGGCACGGCAGAGGTCTTGGCCGAGTCGCTAGCCGGGGACGTCGCGGCGGTATCGGCACCCGTAGCGCCCTCCCCGGCCCCAACGCCGCCAACGCCCGAAGCCGCCCGCACGGCCTCCGAGCGCTTCAACGCCACGCGGATCCGTGCGAACAGCTCCTCAATCGCAAATGGCTTGGTCAGGTAATCGTCGGCGCCGGCGTCGAGCCCAGCCACCTTGTCCATCACGGCATCGCGCGCGGTGACCATGATCACCGGCACATCCTTGTGCTTGCGCACGCGCCGCAGCACCTCCATACCGTTGAGCTGCGGCAGCAGCACGTCGAGCAGAATCAGATCGTAGTCGCGCTCCAGCGCCAGGTCAACGGCGGTGCGGCCATCGGCGGCGTGCTCCACCTGGTAGCCCTCGTGCTCCAGCTCGAGCGTCACAAAGCGGGCGATTTTCTCCTCGTCCTCTACAATCAGGATTCGTGCCATACGTGCCCCCGTCTGCGATTACTTGTCGTCGTTGAGATTTTGCTTGATGCCGTCTGCGGCGTCGGCGGCGTGATCCATCAGGTTATTGATGCTGCCGGGTACATCACCGTCGCTGTCGATGCGGTAGCGCATGCCAAAGAACAGGCCAATCAGCATCAGCCATATCGTGGCGCCCCAGGCAAACAGCGCGACGATGGGGATCAGGATGGGAATGTTGAGGATGATCGCATCGCGGCGCGTGGCGATAAACTTGGTGTCCAGACTCAGGCGGAAGAGCTTTTTGAGGTACTCCCACACGCTGTCCATCTTCTTGGAGAAGTCGGTCTTTTCGCTCGACTTTTCGTAGGCGGCCTGCGCGGCGACCATCTCGGCAGAGGGCTCATCGACTGGTGCGGACTCGGTGGCGGCATGCGCCGATGTGGTCTGGGTCTTGCCCTGCGACTCGAGCCAAATGATGGCGTCCAGAACGTTGCCGTCGGCGGCGTCGAGCGCGGCCTTGGCGTCGGTGTAGCTCACGTTGCACTTGGTGCGGATGGTTTCAACTTTTTCGAGGTCGTCCATGACCTGTCCTTTCGTTCGATGGGCGCGACGCCGGGCGATCTGCCCGTGCGCGAGCGTTGCGTTCGCCGGCCTGCGTTGCGCGGTGCCGCCTCGCCCTTGGTCGAACTTTATGATGCAGGTTATAGATTAAGCGATTCTTGAGCCAAGATTAATGTTGGATGAGTTTTTGGGTGGCGCGGAGGCGGGCAGGGGCAGAAAAGGCAGGTTTTGCGTGGCGTGAAGGTAGCGCGCAGAGATGTGGTGTAAGAGGCGGGGAATGCCCCGCCTCCGCCCT
>CALJDJ010000011.1 GCA_938023705.1 uncultured Collinsella sp. | reverse complement strand
TCCAGGAAATCGGTGACCTGCTGACGGAGCATCGCCATACGCTGATCGGTAGTCTTACCGAGCTTACGAGTTCCGGGCATATTGGTTTCCTCCTTGTAAGGATAAGTTGTCGGCCGTCGTTCTACGCGTGGGCGTAGGTGCCGGTCATTAGTTGTTGTCTTCGCTGGCCAGGGACAGGCCCATCATCGCCAGCTTGTTGATGACCTCTTCAAGACTCTTGCGGCCGAGGTTTCTCACCTTCATCATATCGTCCTCAGTCTTGGAGATCAGATCCTCGACCGTGTTGATATTGGCACGCTTGAGGCAGTTGAAGCTGCGCACGCTGAGATCGAGCTCTTCGATCGTCAGCTCGAGCACCTTGTCACGCTGCGCCTCAGCCTTTTCCACCACGGTGGACTTGCTGCCCATCGCGTCGGAAAGGTCGGTGAAGAGCGAGAAGTGGTCGCAGAGGATCTTGGCGCCGAGAGAAACGGCGTCGCGCGGACTGATGGTGCCATCAGTCCAGACCTCGAGCGTCAGCTTGTCGAAGTCGGTCATGTTGCCCACGCGGGTGTTTTCCACGGTGTAGTTGACCTTGTACACGGGCGTGTAGATCGAGTCAACGGGAATGACGCCGATGGCCGTCTGGGCCGTCTTGTTGCGGTCGGCGGACACATAGCCGCGGCCGTGGGAAAGCGTCAGCTCCATGTTGAGCGTCGCACCGGCATCAAGCGTTGCGATGTGCAGCTCGGGGTTGAGCACCTCGACCTCGCTGTCGCACTTGATGTCACCAGCCGTGACCTCGCACGGACCCACTGCCTCAATGTAGACGGTCTTGATGCCGTCGGCATTGTGCAGGCGGGTGATGAGGCTCTTGACGTTGAGCACGATCTCCGTCACATCCTCCTTCACACCGGGGATGGTGGTAAACTCGTGCTGCACGCCGGCGATCTTGATAGAGGTCGCCGCGGTGCCGGGCAGGGACGAGAGCATAATGCGGCGAAGCGCATTGCCGAGCGTGATGCCGTACCCGCGCTCAAGGGGCTCCACGGTAAATTTGCCGTAGGTGCCGTTCGCGGGGTCCTCCGCGCACTCGATCTTGGGCTTTTCGATTTCAATCATGCAGTTACCCTCCATTTCCATTCTGTGGTCTCAAAGTCCACACCAAAATTCTGCGTGTGTCTGTTGAGGGCTCGCCGCCGATTACTTGGAGTACAACTCAACGATGAGGTGCTCCTCAACGGGAACATCAATTTCTTCGCGGACGGGAAGACGAACCACGGTGCCCTTGAGGCTGTTCTTATCGCGCTCCATCCAGGTGGGGACCAGGAACACAGGAGCGTCCTGACCCATCAGACGCTTGAAGACCTCGGAGGAGCGGCTGCTCTCCGCGACTTCGATCACGTCGCCGGCCTTGACGAGGTAGGAAGGAATGTTGACCTTCTTGCCGTTGACGGTGAAGTGAGCATGGCTGACGAGCTGACGGGCCTGACGGCGGGTCATCGCAAAGCCCATGCGGTAAACAACGTTATCCAGGCGGCGCTCGACCGTGATGAGCAGGTTGTCACCGGTCTTGCCGGGAGCGGCAGCGGCGGCCTCATAGTAGCCGCGGAACTGCTTTTCGAGGATACCATAGATGAACTTGACCTTCTGCTTTTCAGCAAGCTGAAGGCTGTATTCGCTCTTCTTCTTTCTCATCTGGCTGCCGGGGTTGCGATTAGTGGTCTTCTTCGCATAGCCCATCACAGCAGGAGAAATGCCCAAAGCCTTGCAGCGTTTGGCGATCGGCTGCATATTCTTTGCCATAGTGCTTTTTACCTCCTCTTTCGATTAGACGCGACGGCGCTTCGGGGGACGGCAGCCGTTGTGCGGGATGGGCGTGACGTCCTTGATCATCGTGACCTCCAGGCCGACAGCCTGCAGGGCGCGGATCGCAGCTTCACGACCCTGGCCGGGGCCCTTAACAAAGACCTCGACCGTCTTGAGGCCATGCTCCATCGCAGCGGTGGCAGCCGTCTCAGCGGCGCTCTGTGCAGCGAACGGAGTGGACTTCTTGCTGCCGCGGAAGCCGAGACCGCCAGAGGAAGCCCAGGAAAGGGCGTTGCCCTGTGCATCGGTCACCGTGACCATGGTGTTGTTAAAGGAGGAACGAATATGAACCTGACCACGTTCGACGTTCTTCTTTTCGCGACGACGGCGGATAACCTTCTTACCGGTTTTAGCATTATTTGCTGCCATGTTCTATTCTCCCTCCTTACTTCTTCTTGTTCGCAATGGTCTTCTTGGGGCCCTTGCGGGTACGAGCGTTGGTCTTGCTGCGCTGACCGCGAACGGGCAGGCTGCGGCGATGACGGGTGCCGCGATAGCAGCCGATCTCGCTCAAACGCTTGATATCGAGTGCGGTCTGACGGCGCAGGTCGCCTTCCACAATGTAGCTGTGGTCGATGGCCTCACGAAGCTTGGCTTCGTCTGCATCGGTCAGATCCTTCACGCGGGTGTCGGGGTTCACGCCTGTCTGTGCCAGGATCTCCTGAGCACTCTTTCTGCCAATACCATAGATATAAGTCAAACCGATTTCGATTCGCTTATCCTTGGGCAGGTCAATACCGGCAATACGTGCCATACTTTTTAACCTCCAATTAAGTCTTAGCCCTGGCGCTGTTTGTGCTTGGGATTCTCGCAAATGACCATGACACGGCCTTTACGACGAATGATCTTGCACTTTTCGCACATGGGCTTCACGGACGGTCTTACTTTCATGTCGATAAACCTCCATTACTTAGTACGCCAGGTAATTCGGCCGCGGGTCAGGTCATAGGGAGACATCTCCACTGTAACCTTGTCACCGGGCAGAATCCTGATGAAATTCATTCTGAGCTTTCCGGAAATATGCGCTAA
>CALJDJ010000010.1 GCA_938023705.1 uncultured Collinsella sp. | reverse complement strand
CGCCCGCCTGCGCGGCGCCACCTCGGGCTGCATGTTTGTGGGAATTAGCTAACCGAAAGGTTTACACGTGAACGAAGAACCTCAAGTCCTCTATTGCGACGCCTGGCTCATGGCCATCGACAAGCCCGCCGGCATGATCGTCCACGGTGACGGCACCGGCGAGCGCACACTTACCGACTACGCCAGCGACCTTTTGCTGGCGATGGGCGACGGCTTTGCCGCGACCGACATGCAGCCGCTCAACCGCTTGGACCGCGACACCACCGGCGTGGTGCTGTTCTCGCTCGACAAGCAAACGCAGCCCGCCTTTGACCAGATGATCATCGACCACGCGTTCGAAAAGCACTACCTGGCGCTCGCCGAGGGCAAGATCGACTGGAACGAAAAGCTCATCGACAAGCCCATCGCGCGCGACCGCCACGATAGCCGCAAGATGCGTGTCGGCGCCAGCGGAAAGCCCTCTCAGACGCGCGTCAAGGTGCTCAAGCGCCTTAAGAGCCGCCGCGGCCTGCCCACGCGTTCGTATATCGATGTCGAGCTGCTCACCGGCCGCAAGCACCAGATCCGCGTGCATCTGGCCAGCGAGCGTCATCCCCTGGTAGGCGACGACCTGTACGGCACGCCGCGCCCCTGTGGATTGATGCTCCACGCCCACAGCGTGTCCTTTACGCATCCCGTAACCGGCGAGCACATCCACATCGAAGCCCCTTGCCCCTGGGAGCCCTAAACCACCACAATGGGGACAGGCACCTTTATGATGGTTTTGCCGCGATGGCTCAGCCGCGGTCCCAAAACGTCTCGATCTGTAACAGTTAGAACCCATTTTCTGGTCTACCTGTTACAGATCAAGACTTTCGAATCCCCCTTAAGGGAAAATCTCAATCTGTAACAGTAACTCGGCAAAATCAGTCCCAGATGTTACAGATTGAGACAAAGGGACGGCGCGGTTCGTAAGTATCTCGATCTGTAACATCTAGCCTGCTTTTAACGGTCTGGTTGTTACAGATTTAGATAAACCGGTAGACAACAAAAGTGGCAGCGCCCGGGATGGTCGTTGCCGCTTTTCCATTGACCCACCACAAAGGTGCCTGTCCCCTTTGTGGTGGTTTTGGCCTTCCCGTCGCTAGACCGTGACGACGTTGTCCATTGTCCGGTACTTGGCGGGGACCTCGCCTGCGGTAATAATCGTTGCGTCACGAAAGTCCGCGAACTTGACGGGCGCCACCATGCCAAATTTACTGGCGTCCGAGATTACGAAGCGCTTGGCCGTATGGCGCATCGAGATACGCTTTACTTGCGCCTCCTCGATATCGGGCGCCGTGAAGCCCTGCTCGGCGGCAATGCCGTTAGAGCCCCAAAAGCCACAGTTGAAGTTGTAGCGGTCTAAGGTTGCCAAGGCATCGGGGCCAACGAGCGCCTCGGTCTCGGGTTTGAGCTCGCCACCCAGCACCACGGTACGCATGCCGCGCAAAGCAAGGCGTTGAGCATGGAGCACGGAATCGGTCACATAGGTGACATCTTCAAGGTGTGGAAGATGCTCGATGAGCCTGAGCGTCGTCGAACCCGAGTCGATGTATACAAAGCTCTCGGGCTCCACAAGTGCCGCCGCACGGGCGCAGATACGTTCCTTGTCGTCGTTATGGAGATCGCTGCGCTCATTAAGCGTTAGGTCGCGCGTCACGTGCGCGCGCTCAAGGCTCGTCGCCCCACCGTGCACCTTGGCGATACGGTGTGCGCGATTGAGCGTCTGCAGGTCGCGCCGAATGGTAGACGCCGTCACGCCCAGGGCTTCGGCAAGCTCCGGCACGGTAACCGAGCCGGTCTGCTGAACCATCGACACGATCGCGTTGAGCCTATCTTCCGCTAGCATCGCTTACTCCTCCTCGGGGTACACGACTCCCCAGTCGGCGCGTAGCTTGGTCATTAGCTCCATAACATCAGAAGCATAATCCAGCAGCTCACGCTTAGAGTCGTCGCCGGCAACGGCCTTCTCAAGATCGGCCATCTCATAGCAAAGGGCGTAAGCCTCGGTGCCGGCGTGGACCTCCTCGCGGTGGCCGTCCGCAGTCCACACGATGGTCGCGTGATCGGCGCGCGGATACTCGTTGACCTCGATGTAGCACTTGTCAAAGCTGATGACCGAGCGCTTGGGCTGCTTGGAGTGAAGCGTAAGGCTCACGACGCCCAGCTGCTGCTCGGCATTGCGGCAGACGATGCCGCCCGCAACATCGACGTCAGTCTCGCAGGTGTTGCCTAGAGACACGACCTCGGCGGGCTGGCTCGCCATAAACAGGCGCATGACGGACAGGGCATACACACCAATATCGAGCATGGCACCGCCGGCAAGGTTGCGATTGTAGAAACGGTTGGTCAGGTCGCCGTACTCCTTGTAGCTACCAAAGTTGAGCTGAGCGAGGTTCATGCGGCCGAACTCGCCGGCATCCATGCGACGACGCAGCTCCTGATACAAGGGCATATGAAGCACCGTGGTAGCGTCCATAAGGACAACGTTGTGCTCGGCGGCAATGGCACGGGCCTCATCGAGTTCAGCGGAATTGAGGGTAATGGCCTTCTCGCAGAGCACGTGCTTGCCGGCTGCCAGGGCAGCGCGCAGATAGGTGATATGAGTGTTGTGCGGGGTAGTGATGTAGACGGCGTCGATGCCAGGATCGGCGTAGAGGTCCTCAACCGTGTCGTAGACCTTCTCGATGCCATACTGCTCGGCAAAAGCCTGAGCCTTGGACAGCGTACGGTTGGCGACGCCCGCAAGCTTGCGACCGGCAAGAGCAAGGGACTGAGCCATCTGGTTGGCGATAACGCCGCAACCGATGACGGCCCAACGAAGCTCGGGAGCCGTAAAGATATCATCGGGGAATGGCTTGTCCTGGACCGAAGCGAACGCTGCTTTTGCGGCTGCCGCGGAGTCGAGTGGAGCCTGCTTGGAATCTACCATATGTGCCTCCTGTGTCATAGAACGTCTTGCATTTCGGATAGCTCTATATTCGCACAAACACGCGCGTCTGTGCGCGTTTTTGCGTATCTCACCGCTAAACGGTCATTTTTGTCCCGTAAACGGCGCATCTATACGCATATTCACGCAATCCCACGCACGCAAATACGCACAAATGCGAACCGGTCATTGCTCAGAGACAGGGGCTTATGCTTAGAACTCAAAAGACAGGATGATCCGCTTCGCCTCGTCGCTCATGGCGCGCTGCAGCTCTAAGGATCGTCCCAAACTGCAGACAGAAAAAGAACGTCCCCAGGCGCCGGCATTTCAAGAGCACTCATTTAAGACTGTCCCCAATGAGTGGGAGCAATCAGAGACTCTTTGCGAGGGAGGCCGGACGTGGCCTTCCTCGTTTTTATTCATGGACTTTAGTCCGTGCCGCGCGGCACGCGCGGCATAGAAAGCCACCCGCTCAGCGGGTGGAGGCCAATTTCCGCTACGCGACAAAAACCTTCCCCCTAGCATGAGGATTGTTCAGGTCATCATACTAGGGGGAAGGTGATTGCTGTGGCCCAGAAAGCCAACAGCCTCGCGTACACGAAATGGCTGTGCAAGTACCGCATCGCACCGAGGTCAAGCTCATCGCCGCCATCGTCGAGAAGCACCCCAAGGTGCGCTTTGCCGCGAGCCGCACCTCGGCCCACGCCGACCTCTACGACCGCATGGAGCAGGCCCTGTGCGAGCGCGTGGCCAACGCGGTGGAGGTCGTCCGCTCCGACATCAGCCCCGCGCTTCTTGTCCACACCGGTCCAAACCTCGTGGGTGTGGCGGTCCAGGGACTCTAGCGGAGGCGGGGCGTCCTGCCCCAAAAACAAATGCAAAAGACGAGCACTTCTTGCCGCTCAATTGGCAAGAAGCGCTCGTCTT
Organism: uncultured Collinsella sp.; assembly: GCA_938023705.1. GTDB lineage: Bacteria > Actinomycetota > Coriobacteriia > Coriobacteriales > Coriobacteriaceae > Collinsella. Next base: position 15,408 of record CALJDJ010000010.1, on the reverse strand, counting down.
TTCTTAACGCGTTGTATGGCGGAGAGAGCGCAAGTTACGCGAGCGCCCTTCTTGCCAGCTCGGCCGCGCCGAGGATTCCCTGGTCGCCGCCGCAGCCCGGGGCGCAGATGTAGCTCTCCATGTCCTTAAGCTCGGCGGTCTGGATGTAGCCACCCAGATATTCGAGGGTCTTCTTGTGGACGATGCCGTAGAGCTGCTCCTGGTGCATCACGCCGCCGCCGAGGACGATGCGGCGAGGCGAGTACATGAGCACGAGGTTCGCGCACATCTGCCCCAGATAATCCCCCTCGAGCGCCCACACCTCATCGTTGTCCGCGAGCTCGGCCGCGGGCTTTCCCCAGCGCGCGGCGATGGCGGGGCCGGAGGCGAGCCCCTCGAGACAGCTCGCGTGGCTCGGGCAGACGCAGCGTCCCTCCTCGGTGGGACGGGTCCTTACCAGCATGTGACCGGCCTCGGGGTGCAGCATGCCGTGAAGGAGTCTGCCCGCGCACATGACGCCCGCGCCCACGCCGGTGCCGATGGTCACGTAGACGGCGTCCTCGAGCCCCTTGCAGCAGCCGAAGACCACTTCGCCGAGGCAGGCAACGTTCACGTCCGTGTCGTAGGCCACCGGAATCCCGAGGGCGTCGGCGAACGCGGCGCGAAGACCATGGCCTCGCCACGCGAGCTTGGGCGTCTGGAGGATGGAGCCGTAGCGCTCGTCGTTGGGGTCGACGCAGGTCGGGCCGAAGGCGCCGATGCCCAACGCGTCCACATCGCGGGCGGTGAACCACTCGATCATCTGCGGGACGGTCTCGGCGGGCGTAAGCGTCGGGGTCTCCATACGGTCGAGGACCTCGCCGTCGCCGGACACCACGGCACAGACCATCTTGGTCCCGCCGGCTTCGAGGGCGCCGAGCCTCATTTGCTTTTCGCTCATGTGATCCTCCTTACAAAGGGACGCCCGCAGTCATGGTCAACCGCGGGCGCCCATAACGTTGGCTTGTTTCGAGGCGACCCTACCTGGGCACGCGGTCCTGCCTTGCGGCAAACGGGGCGAGCACGGCGTGCGGCTCGCTTTGGTACCAGTAGGCGACGGTGGAGATGTCGTCCTCGCGCTCGTAGAGCTTGATGTCGTCGTTGCCGAGGTCCTGGAACGTCACGCGCAGGTCCTCCTTGAACGAGATCGGGTCGGGAAGGTGCCACCTGTAGAGGCCGTGCCTGGGCAGCGCGTCGTCGTTAGTCGCGAGCATCGGATTCGGGTTCGGCTTGCCCGCGCTGAAGCGGTCGCGCGTGGCGTCGCGCGTCGAGCGGTACGGGTAGCCGGCGAACAGCGTGTTGAAGCACTGCGCCTCGGGCAGCGCGTGGGCCGGCCTGTCGAGGAAGGCCCAGGCACCGCCGAAGTAGTCCTCGGCTCCCGTCGAGGTGACCGTTGGGAACTCCTCGTCGCCGTCGAGGAAGAACTTCATCTCGCCCTCGCCCCACCAATAGCGCTCCAGGGCGCACAGGGCCATGTAGGTGCCGACGTAGTAGCCCTTGCCGCGCACGCCGTCGAGCACGGTGTAGTCGACGCCCCTGCGGGTGCTGCGCTCGCGGTTAAAGCGGGCGTGGAAGTACATGGCGTCGTCCGGCACGTCGGTGAGCGCGTAGTTGAACGTGTAGAAGATGTACTTAATGAACCCGGGGTGCTCGCTCGTAAGCGTGACCTTGGCGTGCTTCCTGAAGGGCATCTCGAAGTAGCAGTTCATGCCGCCCGTCGGGTTCACGCAGATGGGCATCGAGTTGACGATGGCGCGCTCACCGAAGCCGTTGCAGAAGAAGTCGCCGACAGGGCACTCGACCGAGGGGGTCTCCTCGTCGTCCCAGTAGAAGCGCAGCACGAGGTCACGCATGACGAAGCTGCCGGCGGCGGTCTTGTCGGGGACGGTCATCCAGATGTGGCGGATGATGCCGGGGCCCTCGATGTCCGCGAGCGTGATGGTCTCGCCGGACTCAAGGGGCACGCAGCACGAGCCCTTGCGGCCGACGCCGAGGTGGCTGGCCGACATGGCGGCGCGGCCCTTCTCGCCCGTGATGTTCTCGGGGGTGATGGCGCGGCTTTCCTCACCGCCGTGCATCCACACGTCCTTAAGGAACTCTCTCATCGTCGACCTCCTCTATTCGTCGTCGTCGCACTCGGCGGAACTGGCACCGTTCACGTAGATGATCTGCTGGCGCGCCTCGTTGACGAGGGCGTCGAAGTCGAGTTTCTCGTCGGGGCGCGCGAGCGCGACCGTCATGGCGAGCGGGAGGTTGACACCCGCGATCACGTGGATCCGGTCGGAGGCGAAGCGGGAAAAGCGCTGGTTCACGCTGCCGCCGTACGCGTCGGTGAGGACGACGACCTCGTCAGTGCCCGAAAGAGCCGCCTCGACCGCCGCGTCGAGCCCCTCGCCGTTGTCGTTCACGTAGGCGCACACGGCGTTGACGGCGTCGCCCTTACCCGTAAGGAACTCGAGGGTGTCCTTGAAGCCCTGGGCGAGAAGGGAATGGCTCGCCACAACTATCTTTCTCATTGATTCACCAATCTCTTGGGTCGAAGCTAGGCGAGGATGCCGGCGGCGGAGGCGACCATCGCGAGGACGATCACCACGAGGATGAGGGCCGTCATGCTCGCGTTCTTCTTGGTAAGAAGGTAATACGCGCTTCCCGTGATGGCGGCGGGGATCATGGCAGGCAGGATCTTGTCGAGCAGCGGCTGAATCTCCATCGCGACGTCGCCGAAGCTGAAGCTAATCGGGCAGGTGACGCCGATGACCGAGGCGATGAGGCAGCCGACCACGGTGAGGCCGAGCACGGAGGCGGCGGCAGTGAGGTTGGGAAGCTTCTCGCTGAAGTCGGTGACGAGCTTCACGCCCTGCTTGTAGCCGAACTCGAGGGCGTGCATGCGGACCCAGAAGATGGCCAGGATGAGCGCGAACCAGATGCCGGCTCCCACGGGGTTGCCCTCGATGGCCATGTAGGCGGCGATGGAGCCCATGATGGTCGGGATCATGGTCATGAGCAGGGAGTCGCCGACGCCGGCGAGCGGTCCCATGGTGCCGATCTTCAGGTCTTGGACGGCGTCCGCCGCCGCTAGGCCGTCGCGCTCCTCCATGGCCACGCAGGCGCCAAGGATGATGGCGGCGAGCCAAGGCTGGGTGTTGTAGTAGCGGAAGTGGTTGTTGAGCGCTTGCTTATAGTCCTCGTCGTTCGTGTAGATCTTCCTCAGGACCGGCGAGAGGGCGTAGGCGACTGAGGCGCCCTGCTGGGTCTGGTAGTTGAAGGTGCACACGCTCATGAGCCAGCGCCAGTTCGCGTTGCGCAGGTCCTTCTTGGTGACCTTGTAGCCGGAGGGCTTGCCCTCGGCGACGGCGGTGATGTTCTCGTTTTCCATGGTTACTCATCCTCTCCGATGAAGGCGTCTGCGGAAGCGTGGGCGGCGAGCTCGGTGTCCCTCTCGGCACGCTGGTAGAACGCAATCGCGAGGGCAACGCCGACGATGGCGGCGCCGATGATGGGCACGTTCAGGAAGGCCGAGAGGAAGAAGCCGGCGAGCAGGTACTGGAAGTACTTGGCGGTTGGCATGTAGCGGAGCAGCATGGCGATACCGACGGCCGGGAGCATCTTGCCGGCGAGGGTGAGGCCGGAGAGGAACCACTGGGGCATGACCTCGAGGAGCCAGTTGACGGCGGGCTGGCCGAGCGTCACGGAGACAAAGACGGGCAGGGCGGCGCACAGGCCGAAGAGCGCGGGGCAGACCCACAGGATGGCGTTCATCTGATTGAACTTACCCTCGTTGCAGAACTTCTGGGACTTCTCGACGACAAAGCCGTTGAGGATCTTGGCGACGACGTCGAGCTGGATGCCGAGCATGCCGACCGGCAGGCCGATGGCGAGGCCCGTGTCGGAGCCCAGGGTCACGCCGTAGGCGGTGGCGATGATGGCCATCGTGCCGTAGTCGGGAATGGAGGAGCCGCCGAAGCCCGCGACGCCGAGCTGCATGAGCTGAATGGTGCCGCCGATGACAAGGCCGGTCTTCCAGTCGCCCATGACGACTCCGGTGATGAGGCCCCAGAAAACGGCGTAATTGACGAAGATCATCGGGATGCCGTAGTAGTCCACGTGCTTGATGAAGGCCAGCAGGGTCAAAAGGACGACCTGCAGGATAGTGAAGTTGACCATATTTCCCCCTTAGATGAGGTCTGCGACGGAGACGGGCTTGTCGGCGGGCACGAACTGGGCCTTCACCTTGACGCCACGGGCGATGAGCGCCTTGTAGCTCTGGACGTTCTCGGCGGAGGCGTAGGCGCGCTGGGTGAGCTGGATGCCGTCCTCCTTGACGAGCGAGCCGCCGACGACCAGCGACGGGAGCTCGACGCCCGACTCGACCAGGCGAAGCATCGTCTCGGGCTCCTTGGCGATGACGAAGACCTTCTCGCGGTCGTACTTGCCCGCGGCGAAGTTCTTGAGCGCGGTCTGCTCGGAGATGATCGAAACGGCCATGCCCGCGGGGCGCGCCATCCTCATGGTGGACTTCAGGACCTCGTCGCCGGCGACCTTGTCGTCGATGACCATGACTCGGGTCGCGCCCGACACCGGGGCCCACTGCGTCACGATGATGCCGTGAAGCAGGCGATTGTCGATTCGTGCCATAACAACACTCATGTTTGCTCCTATCAAATGAAGTTTTGCGTTCGGTACTGCCTCGGCGCTATCCGGATTCGCGCCGGGCAAGGGGTTATCGGATTATTGAGGACGCGCGGTCAGCTTGCGGCGGCGCGGGGAAGGTCACTCGTCGAGCAGGAGGTCCGAGGAGCCGAGGCGCTCTTCTCGCGCCGGGGCGGCGCTCACGCTTATGTAGTCGAAGACATATGCGATCTCGCTTACGGGAACCTCTACGCGATAGCGCGTCGAGATGCTCGAGAAGCTCTGCCTGAAGGACTCGATGAAATCGGCGCGTTCCTCCTCGAAGCGGTCCTGGCCAACGTAGGTCTCAATGGGGTTTCTGGTAACAAGGCGCTCGACGAGACAGCAGAGGTGAACGTAGAGCCCAATGATGGCGTTGCTGCCGATCTTCTCGCCTGTCCTGCGCTGAAGCTCGTGCACGGCGCTCTCGATCTCATGGAATAGCCGCTCCGGGTCGAGGATGGTGATGGAGCGGATGACGTTCTGCAGCGTCATGTTCGAGAGCAGCTTCTCGTGGAAAGAAGAGAGCTCGGAAGCGTCAAGCCACCTGCCGAACACGGCATCAACCTTAGAGGCGGACGCCGTCGACATGATGTCCTCGAGGGCGACGAAGGGGACGGAGGCGACCCCGGGGTCTCCCGTGCCGATGACGGCGCAGACGCGGTGCTCGGAGAAAACGGCGTCGTTCGACCCGTTCGCGACGAGCTGCTTGAAGGGCCTCGTGAGCAGGCGCGCGCCTATGGTGCGCGGGAGGCTCTGCGAGACGAGCTGGCGTATCCTCTCCGCGGCGTCGACCCCGGACTCGGAGCAGAAGACGATGGCGTCCTCACGGTTGACGCGCTCGATCACCTTGCAGTGCGTCACGCACGCGGCGGTCGCATCGCCAAGAACCTCGGCGATGGACTTGCCGCCGAGCAGCCCGACCCCGATCTCGAGCGCAAGACCGGTAGAGACGTTGTTCACCACGCCGATAGTGGAGTCGGTAACGTTCTCGAGGGCCTTATAGGCCTCCTCCAAGGAGCCCATGTCGACGAGGAACACGACCCCGGTGCAGTAGGAATGGCGGTCGACGAGGCGCTGGAGCGGACCGACGATGTCCTTCAGCTGCTGGTCGTAGGGCATGTCGACAGCCTCGTACACATGCATGCCGAGCATACGGTTCGCCGCGTCGGCGATGCTCGTCGCCGTTGAGTAGCCGTGGGACAAGATGACGCAGAGCGTCCGAAGGGCCTTCGCATCGCGAGACTCCGATGCGACGCACAGCGTCAGAAGCGTCTTCGTGAAGTGATCGAGCGAGATTCCCAGCGCCCCTTCCACGTCTGCGGCGACCTGATCGGAGACACTCGAGGCAAACGGCAATTCGGAGGTCACGGCACCGAGGAGATGGGAGATTTGCTCCGCACAGGCAGACTTTCGCTTAGCCAGGCCGATACCCGGCCACAACTGCAGGCAAATCTCCTGGGCCAGTAGAAAAGCGACCTTCCTCGAAAGCTCGATGCCATAAGAAGAGCCTGCGTCGGCAAGGACCGCGCCCACGACGCGCTCGAAGGCGCGCGACCTCGAGGAGGCGACGCCGTGGTCGAAGATCAAGTGATCCTCAACGCCGCGCACAGCGGAGACAGCTTGCGAGACAAGCTCGGAGACAGAGAGCTCCCCGGCGCAGAATCGCTCATCGAGGGAGCACAGGGCATCGAGCGCCTGCTCGACCGGCCCTGTGCTCTCGGCGGCATCCAGAGACGCGTCGATCAGAACGCCATCGTCGGGCTGTTGATCGATCTGCGCGGAGGAGAGGAGCCCGCTGGGAAGAAGATACGGGCGAACGACGACGTAGTCGCCCTCGCGATTGAGGAACGCTTTGGCGCAGCAGTTCGTCACGCAGGCGCGCAAGCCGGCGATGTTATCGGAAAAGTCCGCGTTCACGAGGCAACGGTATGCGCCGCGGCTGATCTTCACATCAGAACCGATTCGGCACCCCTCGCTGCGCAGGAAGCTCAAGATGAGATCCTCGCGCTCCTCGGGGGTTCGCTCCTTGAGTGAGGGGACGCGGGCACAGATGGGCATTTTGCTGTAGGCCGAGGAAACCTTCAGGTCATCGGCGGAAAGCGTCGTCGAAAGAACGAGGCGAGCGCGCGGCGCATCCTGGGAGGCATCGAGCCCGAGGGCCGTCGCAAGGCAGTGCTCCATCGCAGAGGGAGAGAGTGCCTCGATGCCGTTGACAAAGACCACACCCCCGCGCGCTTTCGCGATCGACTCGTCAAGAAGCCCGTTGAACGAGGCGGCGTCCGGGACCCCGGCGCAGTCGATGCGCACATAGGAGGAGTCGCGGGACAGCAAGCCCTGGTTCTTGCCGTACTCGTACACAAGGCGAGAAAGGAAAGACTTACCGACACCCACGCCGCCGCTCAAGAGGATGGGCAGGCCAAACGGAGGGTACTGAACCGCAGCCTTGCACTGCTCGACAACGGAGCTGAGGCTCATGTCGAAGCCCACGGCACGCGCGAAGTCGCGGTGATCGGCGATTCCCGTCGCCTGGATGAGGTCGGCGAGCGAGGCGTACTCGCTTGCAGAGAGCTTTACCTGAAAACGCTTCTGGAACGCGCGGCGATGAAAATAACGGACAGGCCTGCCCGCCACCTTAACCACAAGACCGGCGCGAACAAGGTCGTTGAGGTACTGGCTCGCCAGGCTCCTGGAGATGATGAGCGTCTCGGCGATGTCGGAGGTGGACAGACGGGCAAGGTCGTCGAGCGAGACGGCAGAGGTGAGGGCCTCGAGATGCTCGAGAATCCTGTCCCTCATGTCGACGGGTTTCTTTGCCAAGCTGTCCTGTGTGGTCTTGTCCATGACTTCTTACCTCCTCGTACAAGGAGTATAAGGGGAGAACAGAGAACGGAAGGGGGCGCGTGGGGGAATCAACAGCTCCGAGGAAAAGTCCACCACTTGAGGGGCAGAAAACAACGGCCATTGAACATTCAGGGCCGACGCTCAACACTTCGGCTCGACACTTCGCTTTGGAAAGGGCTCCGGCGCGCCGGGCCTAAAGCTTAACCATGCGCGCGGCGATGCGGGCGCAGTCGCAGGCGGCCTTCTTCTCGAAGGTGTTGTAGTCGACGACCCGGCCCTCGGCGCAGGGCTTGTCGCTGATGGCGCGCACGACGACGAGGGGCACGCCGTTGAGATAGGAGGCCTGCGCGATGGTGCAGCCCTCCATCTCGCAGCACAGGTCGCCGAAGGCCGCGAGGATTCGCTCCTTCTGTTCCGCGGGCGAGACGAACTGGTCGCCGGAGACGACGCGGCCCTTGAGGACCTTAATGTCGGGGGCGACGGCGGCCGCGGCGGCGCACGCCGCCAGCAAGGGCCGGAACGGATCGCGCAAGATCAAGGCGTCGCCCGGGAGGTCGGGCGTTACCGTCAGCCGGCGCCGCGCCTGCCGCATCATGAGGGAGAACGGCCTGGCCGGCGCATACGGCAGGAAGAGGTTCAAGGTGCACCCCGGGGCGGTCAACGAGGCCGACGTGTCGAACGTCGTCGCGCGCGGCTTCGGCGGCAGGGCGCCGTGCACCCATATATGCAGCGACTTGGCCTGCGTGCGCGTCGGGGCGTCGTGGAACTACGTCTGCCTGCTCGTCGACCTCTGCAACGGGGAGATCGTCGGCCACTCCGAAGGACCGAGGAGGGACGCGCGAGCTCCGAGCCAAGCTCTTGGATTACGTGCACTGGTACAACAACTTCAGGATCCACTCGACGCTGGGCTACATGTCGCCGGTCGAGTTCAGGGAGGCGGGGCCGTCCCTCCCGGAATCGTCCAAATAAGTGTTGCCAATCCATAGCCAATCCAGCCATCATCTTCGCGAAGGCGGACGTCAGGAAAAGCTCGGCTTGAGCTCGGTCGGACGCGGTCTGTGGGGCATCATTCAGGTTCAGGGGGTCTCCTTGTCTTCTTCGGTCGCAACCTGAATGATAGGGACGGCCCCTTCTCTCTTTCCCCTTCGTTTTCGACGCGTCACCCTCTCGGCGGGCTTAAGGCCCGCGCTCGCGGGTGCAGGGGCTACGCCCAAACCCCAAAAACGTAACGCCGTGCTCGAAGCGTTTCCGGACGTCAGCGTAATCTCAAATCCCGTTCGTCAACTCATGGGCAAGCCACCTGAGACTACTCATTTCTCCTACTGGCAATGAAGACCTGCGACCTGCAGTTTTGCAAACTGCTTGAAAGCCACCTGCGTTGATTCACTTCCTATTGCAGCTGGCGGCTTGCACGCGAAAAGGCATTTAAGTTTCAAAACGGGCGTTTTCGGCGCTATCGAGCCTCCAAAGGCATCCCGCCGCGCCCTTTGGGACAAAAACAAAAACTCAAAGCCCTGAGTTCGAAAATAGTTTTTGGAGTTGTCCCGACTTTTGTCCCCGAAGCCGACGAAACGCGACAGGGTATCACCTGGCGGCACTCGATTCGAGACGGCACCGAAAACTGGATGCAACCGGAATGACGGGACGGCAGAACCGAAGCCATCGAGTGGGGATAGAAAAAGGCCCGGGTGCCGTGGCATCCGGGCCTTTGCTAGCAACTTAACTGTTGCGGGCAGCTTAGAACTTGTGGCCGCACTTCTTGCAGACGCGCAGCTTGTTCTTGCCGTCCTTCTCGTGACCGACGCGGGTAACCTTACCGCACTCGGGGCAAACGAGATTGACGTTGGAGGCATCGATGGGAGCCTCCTGCGAAACGATACCACCCTGCTGGTTGGCAGCGTTGGGCTTGACGGCCTTCTTGACGACCGAAACGCCCTCGACAACGACCTTGTTCTCGGCGGGGAGAGCACGCAGGACAACGCCCTGCTTGCCGCGATCCTTACCAGAGAGAACCTGGACCTTATCGCCCTTCTTGATATACATATATCTCCCCTAACTACAGGGTCTCGGGAGCGAGCGAGACGATCTTCATGTACTTCTTGTCACGAAGCTCGCGAGCGACGGGCCCGAAGATACGGGTGCCGACGGGCGAACCATCGTTGTTGATGACAACGCAGGCGTTCTCATCAAAGCGAATGTAGGAGCCATCCTTGCGGCGGATCTCCTTAACGGTGCGAACGACGACGCAACGGACAACGTCCTTCTTCTTGACGTTGGCGCCAGGGGTAGCCTCCTGGACAGCACCGATGAACACATCGCCGATGCCTGCATAACGACGCTTGGAACCGCCAAGCACCTTGATGCAGCGAATCTTGCGAGCGCCGGAGTTGTCGGCGACGTTCAGCATGGTTTGCATCTGAATCATGGTAGATGTTCCTCCGAACTAAGAACCGAAGAGAGGTGCGCAGCCTTTATACGGCCCGTGGTATGCAAGCCAGGCATACGCACATCTTCGGAAACGTACAAGTCGTAAGAGCGACTGCTTATTTAGCGCGCTCGACGACCTCGATGAGGCGCCAACGCTTCATCTTGGACATAGGACGGGTCTCCATAACGCGGACGGTGTCGCCCACGCCAGCCGTGCACTCCTCGTCGTGAGCGTGCAGCTTCTTGGAGCTGGTCATCATCTTGCCGTACTTGGGGTGACGCTTGCGCTCGGTGATGGTGACAACAATGGTCTTGGCACCGGAGACGGAGGTAACGACACCCGTACGGACCTTACGCGAGTTACGCGAATCAGTCATGTTCTCTCCTTAGGTCCTACTCGGCGACAGCGGACTTCTCCGCTGCGATCTCGCGGGCGCGCTGCTCCGTGAGGACGCGAGCGATGTCCTTCTTCACGGTGTTGACGCGAGCGGTGTTGTCCAGCTGGCTGGTGGCCATCTGGAAACGAAGGTTAAAGAGCTCGGCGCGCATTTCCTTCAGCTTCTCAACGAGCTGAGCGTCCGAGAGCTCACGAATCTCTGCGGGCTTCATTAGTTCTCCTCCTTGGCGGCGGCGGCGTCCTCAGCAGCCCACTTGGCCTCGAGAGCGGCCTCCTCAGCCATCTCCTTCTCGATGCGCTGCTCAGCGTTCTTGGCAGCAACAATCTTGGTCTTGATGGGAAGCTTGTGCTGTGCAAGACGCAGAGCCTCGCGAGCGACCTCCTCGGGCACGCCCTTGACCTCGAACATGATGCGGCCGGGCTTGACGACGGCCACCCACTCCTCGGGGTTACCCTTACCAGAACCCATGCGAGTCTCGGCAGGCTTCTTGGTGATGGGCTTATCGGGGAAGATCGTGATGTAGACACGACCGCCACGCTTCATGTAGCGGGTCATGGCAATACGAGCGGCCTCGATCTGACGGTTGGTGATCCAATGGGCCTCGAGAGCCTGGATACCAAACTCGCCGAAATGCAGCTCGGTATTACCCTTGGCCTGGCCCTTCATGGAGCCACGCTGCACCTTGCGGTGAAGAATACGCTTAGGGGCAAGCACTACTGACCCCTCCTCTCGGAGTTACGACGACGAGGACGGGAAGAGCCCTCGAGTGCAGGGTTGGGAACGGGCTGGCCCGGGAGCTTCTCGCCCAGGTAGATCCAGACCTTCACGCCGCAAGCGCCCATGGTGGTGCTGGCGACAGCCGTGCCATAGTCGATCTTGGCGCGGAGGGTGTGCAGAGGCACGCGACCCTCACGGTACCACTCACGACGGCCCATCTCGGCGCCGCCGAGACGACCGGAGCACTGGATACGGATGCCCTTAGCGCCGGCCTTGCGGGCGGACTGGACAGCCTTGCGCATAGCGCGACGGAAGGCAACGCGGCCCTCGAGCTGCTCGGCGATGGACTGAGCAACGAGGTTGGCGTCGAGCTCGGGGCGCTTGATCTCGACAACGTCGACGGAGAGCTGACCCTTGGAGACGCCAGCGACCTTCTCGAGCTCGGTGCGGAGGGTATCGATCTCGGCACCCTTCTTACCGATGACAACGCCGGGGCGAGCGGTGAGGATGATGACCTTCACCTTGTCGCCAGCGCGCTCGATCTCGACGCGGGAGACAGCTGCGCGGGAAAGACGCTTCTCGAGGTACTTGCGGATCTCGAGATCGTTACCGAGGGTCTTAGCGTAATCCTTCTCTGCGAACCAGCGGGAGCGCCAGTTCTCGGTGATGCCAAGACGGAAGCCGGTGGGGTAGACTTTCTGACCCATACAGCTTTACGCCTCCTTTCGAGGAGCAACGACGACGGTGATGTGGGAAGTACGCTTCAGAATGCGAGAAGCGGAACCCTTGGCGCGGGGACGGATGCGCTTAAGCGTCGGACCCTCGTCAACATAGGCAGCGGCGACAACCAGGTTGTCGGCACGCAGACCGTTGTTGTTCTCGGCGTTCGCAACGGCGGAACGGAGAACCTTCTCGACATCCACGGCGACGGCGCGGTCGCAGAAGTGGAGGATGTCGAAGGCCTGAGCGACAGGCTTGCGGCGGATCAGATCGACCACCAGGCGGGCCTTGCTGGGGGAAACACGCACGTACTTAGCGACGGCGCGAACCTCGGTGGCCTCAGTTTCAATAGACTTAGTTGCCATTTACGGTTAACCCCCTATTTGGCCTTGTGGCCACGGAACGTACGAGTCGGCGCGAACTCGCCGAGCTTGTGACCAACCATGGACTCGGTAACATACACGGGCACATGCTTGCGGCCGTCGTGGACGGCGATGGTGTGACCAACCATCTCGGGGAAGATGGTGGACGCGCGGGACCAGGTCTTCACGACGTCCTTCTTGCCAGCCTCGTTCATCGCGGTGATACGCGAGAGAAGGCGAGTCTCCACGAACGGGCCCTTTTTGAGACTTCTGCTCATAAGTGCTTTCTCCTAAAACTCGGTATCCGAAATTACTTCTTACGGCGACGAATGATGTGCTGGTTCGAGACCTTCTTCTTCTTGCGCGTACGAAGGCCCTTCGTCGGCTTACCCCAGGGGGTAACAGAGGGACGACCAGAGGTGTGGTTCTTGCCCTCGCCACCGCCGTGCGGGTGGTCGACAGGGTTCATGACGGTACCGCGGACGGTCGGGCGCACGTTCATGTGACGCTTACGGCCGGCCTTGCCGATGACGATGTTGGCGTGATCGGCGTTGCCGACCTCACCGACGGTGGCGCGGCAGGTAACGAGGATGCGACGCATCTCGGAGGAAGGCATACGGACGATGGCGTACTTGCCCTCCTTACCCATCAGCTGGCAGGAGTTACCGGCGGAACGGGCGATAGCGGCGCCCTTGCCCGGCTGGAACTCAACGGCGTGGATGAGCGTACCGACGGGGATGTCGGCGAGGGGCAGAGCGTTGCCCGGCTTGATGTCGGCGTCAGAACCGGACATGATGGTCTGACCGACCTCGAGGCCCTTGGGGGCCAAGATGTAGCGCTTCTCACCGTCAGCGTAGTGCAGCAGAGCGATGCGAGCGGAACGGTTCGGATCGTACTCGATCGTGGCAACCTTGGCGGGCACGCCGTCCTTGTTGCGCTTGAAGTCGATCACGCGGTAACGACGCTTCACGCCGCCGCCCTGGTGGCGGGTGGTGATGCGGCCGTTGTTGTTACGACCGGCCTTCTTGGGCAGGGGCTCGAGAAGAGACTTCTCGGGCTTGGTGCAGGTGATCTCAGAGAAATCGGAGATCGTCTGCCAACGCCTACCAGCGGAGGTCGGCTTAAGGTGCTTTACAGCCATTACAATCCCTTTCAATAGGAATCCGTTAGCCATCGCAGACAGGGATTCGAGGTTCTGCCTCGGGTGCGATGACACCGGACGTATACACGGTTCCGGGCGTGTCCATTTTATACGCCCGAAACCTTGAGCTCTCGCCTCCCCTATTTGGGAGGCATGAGCTCACTCAACAGCAGCGAGTCTTAGGCCTGGTTGCCAAAGACCTCGATGGTGTCGCCCTCGGCCAGCGTGACGATGGCCTTCTTCCAAGAACGGGTCTTGCCGGCGACATAGCGCACGCGCTTGGTCTTGGGCTTGACCGTCAAGGTGTTCACGCGAACGACCTTGACGCCGAAGATCTCCTCGACAGCGTCCTTGATCTGATACTTGTTAGCATCCTTGGCGACCTCGAACGTGTACTTGTTCTGCTCCATGCCGGAGAAGGAACGCTCGGACACGATCGGACGGATGATGATCTCGTGGGCGGTCATTTATGCAAGCACCTCCCCGAAGTGAGCGGCGATGTCGGCGGGCATCAGCACAGCGTTGTTGTTGACGAGATCGTAGGTGTTGGCCTCGTCAGCGGTGATGATGAACGTCTTGGGAATATTGCGGAACGACAGGTAGGCGTTGACGTCCTCATCGCGAACGATGATGGTCAGACGCTTGCCCTCAAGGCCAAGAGCCTTGAGCATGGCAACGGCAGCCTTGGTGGAAGGCTTCTCGAAGCCGTAGTCGTCGACGAGCACGAGCTCGCCATCGGCCAGCTTGGCGGACAGCGCGGAGCGCATAGCCAGCTTGACCTCCTTGTTGTTCATACGCTTAGCGTAGGAACGGGGCTTGGGGGCGAAGACAACGCCACCGTGACGCCACTGGGCAGCACGGATGGAACCCTGGCGGGCACGGCCGGTGCCCTTCTGACGCCAAGGCTTCTTGCCGCCACCGGAAACCTCAGAGCGGCCCTTAGCGGACTGGGTGCCCTGACGCCAAGAGGCCATCTGGCACTTGACGATGTGGTGCATAACGTGGATGTTCGGCTCGATGCCGTACACCTCAGCGGCGAGCTCGGCCTCGGCGACCTTCTTGCCCTCGCTGTTCTTTACTTCAAACTTTGCCATTTAAGTGTTCTCCTTGGTATGACGCTGGGCTAAATGGGCTGGGCCCTTAGGCCATACGGATGGCGACGAGACCATTCTTGGCACCCGGGACAGCGCCCTTGACCAAGATGAGGTTCTGCTCGGCATCGATGCGGACAACGGAAAGGTTCTTGACGGTAACGCGCTCGTTACCCATGTGACCGGCCATCTTGACGCCCTTGAGGACGCGCGCAGGATAGGCGCACTGACCGATAGAACCGGGGTGACGCTGGAAGTGAGAACCATGCGTCATAGGACCGCGGCGCTGACCCCAGCGCTTGATGCGACCCTGGAAGCCCTTACCCTTGGAGGTACCGATGACGTCGACCTTCTCGACATCAGCGAAATCAGCGACGGTGACGACCTCGCCGACCTTGTGCTCCTCGCCGTTCTCGACGCGGACCTCACGAAGGAAGCGGACAGGCTCGACGCCAGCCTTGGCGAAGTGACCAGCCATGGGCTTGTTCACGTTCTTGGCCTTGATGTCGCCGAAACCGATCTGGACGGCGTCATAGCCGTCGGTTGCCTGAGTTTTAACCTGCGAGACAGCGCAGGGGCCAGCCTGGATGACCGTGACGGGAACGACGTTATCGTCCTCGTCCCAAACCTGGGTCATGCCAATCTTGCGGCCGAGAATCATGCTGATCAAGATATGATCCCAACTCTCGCGTGGTCTTGGGACAATGCGTACACCACCGAGCGTACGCCCCTAGAGGACCACTACTTACACGACGTGCTCCCCAGCCTTGTATTTCGCCCGGACTACCTGACAACCCTATTAAGCAGGCATTTTGTCCAGCCAGAATACTCCCCTGGTTTCACACAGCTGTTTAGTATACACGGCTGCGGGCGTATCCATCGAGATTCATATTTCACTCACATTGTTTACGCAGGTAAAGTGCGTGGATGGCTCCCGAGCACGGCGGAGGGCCGGAGAAATATATTAAGGTCCCTGCTCTACAGTCCTGCGCAAGACGGAGGGCACATTAAGTGCTCTCCTT
>CALJDJ010000009.1 GCA_938023705.1 uncultured Collinsella sp. | reverse complement strand
TTGTCTTGCAGGCGGAATGATCTGTTTTCCTCCGTCCCCAAGGGATCATTACAGTGAGTCGATAAAGCGCTGCTGGGCGGCGCGTCCGTCCTCGTCCCACTTAAAGACTCCGGCGTTGTCGAGCACGTGGCTAAACACCACGCCGACCTCCTCATGCAGGATGTCGATGGCGTTATCCGCCGTAAGCTCGTTCGCGCGGCGAGCAAAGACGTCCTCCGCCCATGCGGCGTGGCTGCGGCAAAGGTCGTCGCTCTCGAGAGCGCAGGCAAGATCGTAGCTGGCATCGGCCTTGGCCGCCAGCAGGTGCTCGCGGACAGCACCGAGCTCGGGAACCAAGCGCGGCGGCAGAATGGCCAGGCCCATGACCTCGATCAGGCCGATGTTCTCCTTTTTAATATGGTGGTACTCGGCATGCGGGTGGAACACGCCCAGCGGATGCTCGTCGGTCGTGATGTTGCAGCGAAGCGCCAAGTAGGCCTCGTAGATCTCGCCTCCGGCATTGCCGCGGGAGTCGACGCGGCGGATGACGGGCGTCACGGTGTTGTGCGCCACGCCATCGGCTGTGCGTGCGATGACGCCCACCGACTCATCGGTCCACTCGCGCCAGGCGAGGATAATCTTCTCGGCGGCATCGAGCAGCTGGGCGCGGTCGTGCGAGCGCAGGCGCAGCACCGAGAGCGGCCACTGCAGCACGGTGCCGCTGACCTGGTTAAAACCGGGCACGCTAAACTGCGAGACCTCGGCGGCGTGCATCATGGGGAACTCGTGCGCGCCACCCTGGAAGTGGTCGTGCGACAGAATCGAGCCGCCCACGATAGGCAGGTCGGCGTTGGAGCCGATGAAGTAATGCGGGAACAGGTCCACAAAGTCGAGCAGGCAGGTCAGGCCCTTGCGGTCGACGTGCATCGGACGATGCTCGGAGCTCATGGCAATGCAATGCTCGTTAAAGTACGCGTACGGGCTGTACTGGAAACCCCAGCGCTCGCCGTTGAGCTGGATGGGGATAATGCGCAGGTTCTGGCGAGCGGGGTGAGCGCCGCCGTCGGCTGCGGCGGAGCGTCCGGGATAGCTCTCGTTTTCGATGCAGAGCTGGCAGGCGGGATACTTCTCGCCCGTGTTCTTTGCGGCACCAGCCGCGGCGATATCGCGTGGGTCCTTCTCAGGCTTGGAGAGGTTGATGGTGATCTCAAGATCGCCCCAGTTGGTGGGGGTGCTCCATTTGATGTTGCGCGCGATGGCGGCACGGCGCACGTAGCCGGCGTCGCAGCACAGGCCGTAGAACCAGTCGGTTGCGGCGCGGGGCTCGTTGACGCCCATACGTCCGTTGAACTCCTCGTTTACAACCGAAGGCCTCGGCATGAGCGCACCCATGATGCGCATGGCGATGCGGTCGCGGCCTGACGCCGTGTCCTCGGCGGCACCGTTGGTAACGGCGGCCTCGGAAAGCGCGGCAAGCGTGCCTTCAAGATCAAAGTCGGGCAGGGTATTGGGGTGCAAGAGCGAGAGTTTCTCAACCTGGAGCGCCCAGGCCATATCGAGTGCGGGACCCGTGGCGCCGATGCACTCCAAAATGGTGTTGTATGCCCAGATCCGGTCGTCCTGGCCGATCATCGATCGGTGGATGGCGTACTCGATCAGGTTCTGCGCGGCCTCTCGCACGTCAGTCATTACAGCCATGCCGCGTAAGCCCCCTTGTCAGAGATGGCGTAGTGACGGGCAGAGCCCTCGCCCAGCCAGCCGTTCATCTTGGCAATGAAGGTGTCGACCAGATCGAGCGGCACGAAGGCCTGGATGGTGCCACCAAAGCCGCCACCGTGGATACGGACGGCGCCGCGGCCGTCGAGCACGTGCTCGGCCAGCGCCAGGGCATACATGGAAGGCTGCTCGGAACCCAGCTTGGCAACAACATTCTGCAGGTACATGGCAGAGCTGGCGCCGGACTCGCGCGTCAGGACCAGGAACTGGTCAATGTCGCCAGCGTTCAGGGCTGCCCAGCGCTTGTCGACCAGGCCGTTCTCGTACCAGTAGTGAACGGCACGCAGGCAAGCGCGGTCGCCCAGCTTGGCGCGCAGCTCGGGGAGCTTGGCGTCAAAGTCGGCAACGTTGACCTCGCACAGGCGTGCCTTGCCAAACTCGGCGGCGACGTCCTGCATCTCGCGCGGAACGGCGGCGTAGTCGTCGGTAGCCGCCACATGGTCGGCGCCAACCTTAACGAGCACGAGCGCATAGCCGTGATCCTCAAAGTTGAGCTCGAGCTTCTGGGTCTTAGGCTGAGCCTGATCCTCAAAGTCCATGTAGGCGAGGCCGCCCAGGCACACAGCCGCCTGATCCATAAGACCGCAGGGCTTGCCGTAATAGTTGTTCTCGGTGCGCTGGCTCATCTGGGCGAGCGCGACGGGCTCAATGGCGGGCGCGCCCCAGAGCGTCTCCATGGCGCGGCCGTAAGCCGCCTCGACAGCGGCGGAGCTAGAAAGGCCGCCACCCGAGGGGACGGAGCAGGTAAAGGCAAAGTCGAAGCCCTGGGGCTCAACGCCCAGAGCAGCGATTTCGTGGGCCATACCGCGCACGAGGCTTGCGGACGTGCCCTTCTCGGACTCTTGAATATCCAGCGTGTCGAGCGTGATCTCAAACGTAGGATAGCCCTCGTCGGCGACGCGAACCTTGTTGGAATCGGTCGCCACGGCAATGCCGTCGACGGCGACATCGAGCGAGCCGGCGATAACGTGACCGCCCTCGTGATCGGTGTGGTTGCCGCTGATCTCGGAACGGCCGGGCGCGTGCACATAGAGCACCTGGCGATCGCCGATGGGGCCAAACTCCTCCTCAAACAGCTTGGTGAGCGTGGCGAGTGTCTTTTCGTCGGGGGTGGTCATGAGGGTCCTTTCCTTGGCGCATACTGACGAGTTTTCCGTCGTAGTGAGTACGTTAACAATCTGAAGTGGCATAAACTCAGCATCTACGATGCCGCACGTTACGGGCTATGTTAACGTACTCATAACACAACACTTATCACTTTTTGAGAATCTGGTAATCGGTAGAAATCCAGCCGTGAACGGTATTGCCGTATGGACTTATAGAGCAGAAGAGTTGCGGATTGAAAAAGTAGAGTACGTTAACATGCGTCCGACGATAGCGGGCTTCGGCGCGGGGCGTATTTCTGCCCGGGCCGGCATGCACGCTATTCAGATCTCGCGAGGGTGAAGGTGATCCTGTGGTAAGGCGCCCGTCCAACGATACAGGTACGCGTCCGGTCTCCATGGCCGACGTCGCCCGCGCTGCTGGCGTTTCGCAGCAGACGGTTTCGCGCGTTGCCAACGGCCTCCCTAACGTCAACGAGCAGACGCGCCAGCGCGTGCAAGCCGCCATGCAGGAGCTCGGCTTCCGTCCGAGTTATGCCGGTCGCTCGCTGCGCGACGGCCGTTACCATTCGGTCGGTCTGTGCGTCAACGATGTCACCAAGTTTGGGAACCTCTCAATGATCGACGGCATCGCCAGCGCAGCTCGCGAGCATAATTGCGCCATCACGCTGGTCGAGATGTCCAAGACCGAGGAATTCTCGCTTGCCGAGGCAACGCGTCGTATGGCCGCGCTGCCCGTGGACGGCATCATCATCGGCATGAGCCGTATGGCGCCCGATTTTGAGACGTTTGATCCGTTACCGGGTATCGGCACGGTTATCGTCACCATGTATGCGCACCCGCGGGTGACCACAGTCGATTCCGACCATTACGGTTGTTCGCTGTTGCTCATGGATCATCTGTTTGAGCTGGGGCACGAGCAGATTCGCTATATTGGCGGCCCGTCGTTCTCGGTCGACGAACAGTTTCGTCGCGCCGGTTGGCAGGATGCACTCGAGCGTAAACACATCGAGCCGGTAGAGCCGCTCGAGGGTGACTGGTCTGCCAACAGCGGCTACGAGGCCGGCAGATATCTGGCCGAGCACGATCGCACCATGACGGCGATCTATGCGGCAAACGACCAGATGGCAAACGGGGCCATCGCCGCGCTGCGCGATAGTGGCCTGCGCGTGCCCGAGGATGTGAGCGTAGTGGGCGTCGACGATTCACTCGATGATTTTGTGGCACACAACGAGCTCACGACCGTGCGATTCGATCTACATCAGCGCGGACGCGAGGTGTTTGAGCATGCGGTTCCCGAGGCGGGTACGGCGGGCAAAACTGTTGCCATTCGTATTCCCGGTCAGCTCATCGTTCGACATAGTACGGCGGCACCGCGCGCATAGTTTCTGCAGGTCAACGGTGATATGTTGAACATCAATAACAATCGGTAAGGATGTCGGTAGATAGCTGTTGGGATGTAGCCGAGTGCTATGATAGACGGGCTCTTTTGTCTATCTAGGAGGCTTTGCCTGATGGAGATCACCAAGGATATCCGCTACGTTGGCGTCGACGATCACGACATTGACCTGTTCGAGGGCCAGTACGATGTGTCCGAGAACGGTATGGCATACAACAGCTACGTTATCTTGGGCGAAAAGATTGCTGTCGCCGATTCAGTCGACGGCGGTTTTGTCGACGAGTGGCTCGGTAACATCGAAGCCGTGCTCGACGGTCGCACGCCCGACTACCTGGTTGTCCATCATATGGAGCCCGATCACTCCGCTGGCATCGCCGCCTTTATGGAGCGCTATCCCCAGGCACAGATCGTGGCAAGCATGGGCGCTTTCCGCATGATGGTCAACTTCTTTGGCACCGATTTCCCCGAGCGCAAGATAGTCGTCAAAGAGGGCGACGTGCTCGATCTGGGCGGTCACAGCCTAACGTTTGTCGGCGCCCCCAACGTGCACTGGCCCGAGGTACTCTTCTCCTACGAGTCCACCGATAAGGTGCTCTTTAGCGCCGACGGCTTTGGAAAGTTTGGCGCCAACGACATCGAGGACCCCGAGGGTTGGGCTTGCGAAGCGCGCCGCTACTACTTTGGCATCGTCGGTAAGTTCGGCAAGTTCGTGCAGGCCGTGCTCAAGAAGGCCGCCGACCTGGACATCCAGATCATCTGCCCGCTTCACGGCCCCGTACTGACCGAGAACCTGGGCTACTACCTCGACACCTACAACACCTGGTCGAGCTATCAGCCCGAGGACGAGGGCATCACCATTGCCTATGCGAGCGTCTACGGCCATCTGAAGGCCGCCGTCGAGGAGCTCGCCGCAGCGCTCGAGGCTCGCGGCCAGAAGGTCTCCGTCTTTGACCTGGCTCGCGACGACATGGCCGAGGCCGTTGAGGATGCGTTCCGCTATGACCGCCTGGTGCTCGCCTCCATTACCTATCAGGGCGAGGTTTTCCCGTTCATGAGCACCTTTATCCACACGCTCGCCGAGCATGCCTACCAGAACCGTACCGTGGCGCTTGTCGAGGCCGGTTCCTGGGCGCCTGCAGCTGCCAAGGTTATGACCAAGGAGCTCGAGGGCATGAAGGACATCACCCTGGCGCAGAATAAGGTGACCGTCCTGGGTTCGCTCAACGACGCCTCGCGCGCTCAGATCGAGGCCCTCGCCGACGAGCTTTCCAAGTAGCGACACGTTCACTTTTGACGCTCAACCATCACAACCACCACAAAGGGGACAGGCACCTTTGTGGTGGTTTTTGTTTAAGCGCCGGCGATGACGAGATTTGGGCGGGCGTCGTCGGCGGTCTCGGCGATTGAGGTGGCGACGGCGCCATCGGGATCACGGTCCATCACGATGGTGTCGACATCGGTCAGCTCGGCAAAGCGGTACATGCCGCGTCCGTTAACCTTGCTGGCGTCCATAAGGGCGACGCTTTGACGGGCGGCACCGACCATAGCCGCTTTGGTCTCGGCCATCTGCGGAAAGTCGGTCGTAAAGCCGCAGCCGGGAACAAAAGCTCCAGGGCACATGACGGCAAGATCGGCGTGGACCATTTGGAGCGCCTGCATAGTGAGCGGTCCGTACAGATAACGATGGCCTTTGCGCAGCGCCCCGCCCGGCATGACGACATCGACTGAGGGCATGCTCTCGTCGATGTAATCGGCAATGGTAATGTCGGCCGTGATGACGGTGATACCATCGCGCTGATCGAGGAGCCGGACGAACTCGAGCGCCGTGGTGCCCGAGTCGACGAGCAGGGTGTCACCGCTGCCGACGAGTTCGATGGCACTTTGTGCGATGGCCTGCTTGGCGGCGACATTTACGTTGATGCGGCGATCTTGCGTGGAGACAGTTAGGCGTTTGTGGAGCGACACGGCGCCGCCATGCGTGCGACGCAGCTTGCCGGATTCGGCGAGCGCGTCCAGGTCGGCGCGGGCGGTGACGGAGGACACGCCAAAGGTTTGGGCGATGTCTGCCACTTGCACCGAGGCGTTATGTTCGAGCATCTCCATGATGGCGGCGCGGCGCTCATCGGCGAAAGCTCGGGTTGTTGCATGGGCCATATCCGCTCCATCATCGTCTGAAATTTGCAGGAATTGTGTTGAGTCTATTTTCGTTCATTTTCTTTTTAAGTAAGAAAACGCCTTTCGATTACTTACTTTTTCTATAAAAGAAAGACGCTGAACGCCCAAAATTCAATATCGAACACGCCCACTCAGTTCCAATTCCTTCCGTTTACTTTTCAAAAACGACTGTATTGACCTGCATGGGCTCAATATCTCGCACATGCAGAGCCGTTGAATTTCATACAATGAGCGAAGCAAAACGCAAGGTAAAACGCCTTGCGGACACGTACGCCCGATGTCCAGATGCGGGCGAGGGAGAGGAGCAAACGCTCATGGCACTTGTTACCACCGAAAAGATGCTCAAGGACGCTCAGGCCGGCCACTACGCCGTTGGTGCGTTCAACGTTGAGAACCTCGAGTTTGTTATGGCCGTTCTGGCTGCTGCCGAGGAGACCAAGTCCCCCGTCATCATGCAGACCACCCCGGGCACCATCAAGACCGCTGGTCTGGACTACTTCTACGGCATGGTCAAGGCTGCCGCCGAGCGCGCTTCCGTGCCCGTCGCCCTGCACCTCGATCACGGCGATGGCTATGACCGCTGCATGCAGGCTTTCCGCACCGGCTACACCTCTGTCATGATTGACGGCTCGCACGAGTCCTTCGAGGACAACATTGCCCTGACCAAGTCCGTCGCCGACGCTGGTCGCGCCATGGGCGTGCCCGTCGAGGCTGAGCTCGGTAAGGTTGGCGGCAAGGAGGACGACGGTCCCGCGGTTGAGGGCGAGAGCCCCTACACCGATCCGGCCGAGGCCAAGGAGTTCGTCGAGCGCACTGGCTGCACCTCCCTCGCTATTGGCGTTGGCACCAGCCACGGCGTGTACACGAGCGATCCGCACATCGAGCAGTCCGTGGTCAAGGCCATTCGCGACGCCGTCGACGTGCCGCTGGTCCTGCACGGCACCTCCGGTGTGCCCGATGAGCAGGTTGCCGAGGCTGTGAAGAACGGCATCTGCAAGGTCAACTACGCCACCGAGCTGCGTCAGGCCTACACCAAGGGCTTCATGGCCTACATGGCCGAGAACCCCGCCTGCTTCGATCCCAAGAAGCCGGCCAAGGAGGGCATGCGCGAGATCACCGAGCTGGTTAAGATCCGCATGACCAACCTCAACTCTGTGGGCAAAGCAGAGTAACAGCAAGGGTACTCCGACTCGCTACATATCCCGGGGAGGGACGAGGGCTTAGTTCCCCAATCGTCCTCGGGCATGCAAAAAGCCTCGCTGCGCACTTCGTGCGGCGAGGCTTTTTGCCCCCTGCGGAAAGATTGGGGAACTAAACCCTCGTCCCTCCCAGGTTGACCTACTCGAGGTCGTCGCCCTTGTGGCGTTAGGGCGGAAAACAATAAGAAGCCTTCGCGCTGCGGAATGATTTTGGAAACTAAGTGCGGGGGCCCGCCCAAGCTGTCCTGTTCAATCGCCCTTGTGGCGTTAGGGCTGAAAGGGTGGGGCGCGTGGGTTATTTGGTTGTTAGGGTTAGTAGGTCGTTGGGGGTTTTGAGGTTGTAGGTGGCGTTTGGGATATCTTGGTGTGATCCCCATGCCGCTCTGGCAAAACTGACCCCTGCCGAAGTTGCGCATTGTTCGTCGTAGACGGTGTCGCCAACGTAGACGACGTTGCCAGGATTCGCGCCCGCACGTCGGAGATATTCGAGCATGGGTGCGGGTGCGGGTTTATGTTCGGTTGTGTCTTCGACAAGGATGATGTGCTCAAAATACTTATCGAAACCAAGGGGTGCAATTTCTTTTGTGTATTCGTCGCGCGCACGTGAGGAGACGATGCCAAGTTTGCAGCCGCTATCGGCGAGTGTTGCGATGACTTCAAGCAAACCTGGAAACACGCTGATGGTGCTTTTAAAGCTGGCGGCAACTTGGCACCAGCGATCCAACGTTGCCTGCGAGTAGATCCCAAGTTTCTCAAGGGCATCCTTGCCGGGTATGCCGAGGGCAAAGTCAAGCTCGTGTCGGGGAAGCGTTTTGCCGGTCTCTTCTTGGACAATCTGGACAAGCGATGACAGAACGCTTTCTTCTGTATCTGCCAATGTCCCATCAACGTCAAATACGATATGGTCAAAGTGCTTCATATGATTGCTCCTCTCTGTTGTTTGCCTGCAAGTTTGATGCAGTGACAGAAGAAGGGCTAGCGGGATTTCTGCCTGGTGCTATCGAGATTCTGCCTCGCTGCTCGATAGCTCGAAGGAGTGCACCCCATTTGTTCTTTAAATACCTGGCCAAGATGGCTTGCTGTTATAAATCCGCATTGGCGCGCGACTGTCTGTACCGTTCGCGTGGTGTGTGCCAAAAGTTCGCAAGCACGGTTTATGCGGTATGCGCGCAGATATGCCGCCGGGGTCGTTCCTGCACAAGTTTCGATAATGCGGTAACACTCTCTTTCGCTTACGCCGGCTGCAGATGCCATCTGGGGCACATCTATAGCGGCTGCATAGTTCGCGCGGATAAAGTCCAGGATTGCCTTGAACTGTACGTCGCGGTTGGTCATCCAAGAGGCGTTGTCGGAGGAAAAGAGCGGTTCGGCCTTGGCGTAAATCTGAATCCAGAGCTCTGACAAGCTATTCCGAAGCGCCATCTCGTTCTGCGGCCGTTGAAGGTCGTGGTTAAAGGAACTCTTTAGCAAATCGATAAAGGGCATATCGTCGGGGTTGGTGGGCGACCATTTGAGCACATCGACGCCTCGACATTGCAGCAAAGGATTGATATAGCGCTTTTGAAGGCGTCCCGCGGGATCGCCGAGCATCGACGGCTGAAAGATATGCAACATTTGAATGGCTGGTGCCGAATTGGGTGATTGCAGCGTGCTGTGCAAAACGCCGCCGTTGATAAAGCCGGCGGACCCTTCCTCAAAGCGTACGTGCTCATGAGCCGCGCGCGTTCGATAGTCAATCGCTCCCTGCTCCATGTAGAAAAGCTCAACTTCGGAATGCCAGTGCCAGGGGACGGAATTGCCCGGATAGCGAGCGAATTCTGCGCGTTCGGCAATATAGGGCCAGTCTTCGGCGGTCTCGGGAAACGCTTCCTCGCGTCCTCCGCGGTGCAATTCTATGTGATCCATGTTTCGCATGGCATCAGTATAAAGCGCGATGGGCTTAGATTGCTCTTGCCTGTTCGGGGAACGCCTTGTTTAGGGATGCTTGGAGCTTTTCGAACGATGCTCGCAAGTTGTGGCTCTGGTTGGTTGAGCGTTTGGCTTTTGTGGTGGGGGAGTCGAGGAGGCCGTTTCTCTGTGTCGGGGGGAAGGAGAAAAGGTTTGCATGTTTTAGGGATGGCTGCTGTGCTGCGTCATTGGAAGAATGCATGCTTTTGCGGCCTCCTCGATATCCACCAAAAGGATGCGCTCGGGGTTTGCTGCTAGGTCCCGTGCGCTGGCTACATTATGCCGCGGCTGCCGCAAAGAAGCGCTAAAGAAAGGCTTAACCTGGTTTGGTGTTACGATGAAACCGCAGGTCAAGGCTATTGAGTAACACTCTTGAAAGGTTTTGGGCTTAAGGGTTTTCTAAGGTTTGTGGCGCGGATGTGGCTTGCCTGTGTGGGGCGTGTGGACGGCTCGTTCCTAGCGCTGCGGTGCGGCGGCGCGTACTTGTTCGATGACCTTTTCCATCGTGGCGTCGATGCGGTCCTTTTTGAGTTCGCATTCCCAGATGGTTATGGGCGTCCAGCCCATTTGAGTGAGTGCTGCCACGGCAGCGCGGTCGCGCTCGACGTTGCGACGGAACTTTGCCTCCCAAAACTCAACGTTGCGCTTGGGCTGGCTAGGGTTGCACTTGGGGCAGCGGTGCCAAAAACAGCCGTTGACGAAGATGGCGATCTTGCGCCCGGGAAAGGCGATGTCGGGCTTTCCGGGCACCTTCCATTCCAAGCGATAACCCGTAAGGCCTGCTGCCCGCAGGCGCTGGCGAACGAGCAGCTCGGGCTTGGTATTGGCGCGCTTGTTGCCCTTCATGGACTTTTTGATGGCGGCTCGACGGCGGACCAGTTCGCGCTCGTCAGCGGAGAGGTCCGAGGTATCGATGCCGTCGAGCAGACCTGGTTTGGGGCGTTTTTTGCTACGGCGCTTAGGTGCGCGCTTGGGTTTGGCGGTGGGTTTGTCGGCTGTGTTGGGCGCGGCGTCATCAGCGGAGCTTGCCTCAAGCCGGTCTTCCTTCAGCTCAATCAGGGCATCGATGAGCCCCTTGTCTGCGGGCATCCATTCCACCGTGGCAAGCGAGGTGCGCGGAATCCAGCGGATATCAAGCTGGCGGTCGTGCTTCTGAGGCTCATCGGATTCATCGGCGAGCGAGCAGTAGTAACACTCCATTGAGAGATGAAAATCGGGGTAGTCATACTCAACGGTGTAGAAATCACGCAGGTTGGTGACTTTTACCTGTAGCTCTTCCATAAGCTCGCGGCGCACGGCGTCTTCTGGCGTCTCACCGCGCATGAGCTTGCCACCGGGGAACTCCCAAAGTCCCTGCATGTCGCCATAGCCGCGCTGCACAGCCAGTAGCTCGTCGGATCCTTCCTTGCGAATGATCCCGGCGGCAACATGAACAGTCTTCAACAGGAGTCCTCTCTCCACATCAACACATGGCAGGCTACCCTTACCTTACACAACGGTAAGGCAAGCGTAAGCCATATCGATGGTAGCCGACTCGGCTCCTTGCGACTATAGATGCCGTAGACTAATCGCAAGAAAGGACTCGGTATGCAAACCATCCAAATGGCGACCCCGGTACTGGAGGTCGCGCATCTCGAAAAGGTATATGGAGCGCTGGGCAACGTGACCCGCGCGCTCAACGACGTCAGCTTTACCGTCAACCGCGGCGAATTCGTCGGTATCATGGGCGCCTCGGGCTCGGGCAAGTCGACGCTGCTCAACTGCGTGTCGACCATCGATGCCGCCACGAGCGGCACCATTCGCATCAACGGCCAGGACGTGACGCGCATGAAGCAGGCCAAGCTTTCGCAGTTCCGCCGCGAGGAGCTGGGCTTTATCTTCCAGGATTCCAACCTGCTCGATACGCTCACGGCACGCGAGAACATCGCCCTGCCGCTCACCATCGCCCGCACAAACTCGGCCGAAATCTCGACTCGCGTGCAGGATGTGGCCGCGCGCCTGTCCATTAGCCAGGTACTCGACAAGTACCCCTACCAGATGTCCGGCGGCCAGCAGCAACGTGTCGCCGCTGCTCGCGCGCTCGTCACCGACCCCACCATGATCATGGCCGACGAGCCCACCGGCGCCCTCGATTCCAAGAGCGCCCGCCTGCTGCTCGAGAGCCTGGAGGCCCTGAATCGCCGCCTGCGCGCCACGGTGCTCATGGTCACGCACGACAGCTTTGCCGCCAGCTACACGAGCCGTGTGCTGTTTATCCGCGACGGCAAGATCTTCACCGAGCTGCGCCGTGGCGACACCGACCGCCGAGAGTTCTTCGACCGCATTATGGAGGTCGTTGCCATGATGGGCGGTGAGGGCTCCGATGCTCTGTAAACTCGCTTGGGGCAACGTCCGCCGCGCCGGGCGCGACTACCTCGTCTACCTTTTGACGCTCACCCTGGGCGTCACGGTCTTCTATGCCTTTAACACCATCTCGATGCAGGTCGACATCGCCGGAATCGATGAAGAGGGCTTGGCACAGGTTATGGGCAGCATGCTCGGCTACCTGACGTACTTTTTGGCCGGTGTCATGGCCTTTTTGATGGTGTACGCCAATAACTTCATCATGAAACGCCGCAAGAAGGAGTTTGGCCTGTACCAGGTGCTCGGCATGGGGCGCGGGCGCGTCGCCACGATCATGGCGCTCGAGACCGTGATAGTATCGGTCGTGGCCTTTGTCGCCGGCATTGTGCTGGGTGTGGGACTCTCCCAGCTCATGACGTTCTTTACGGCCTCGCTCTTTAAGACACAGATCGCCAATTTCCACTTCTTTTTCTCGGTGCATGCGTTCAACCTGACCCTTGCCTGCATGCTCGTAATGTTTGTGCTCACGCTACTGCTGAACCTTCGCGCCGTGCGTCGCACCAGGCTCATTGAGCTCATGGGTGCCGAGCGTCGCAACGAGAGCATCAAGACGCGCAACCCCTGGATCGCGATTGACATCTTTGCCGTGGGCGTGGCGCTTGTGGGCGTGGCCTATTACCGTCTGCTACGTGATGGGTTCCCACTAACCGCGACGGACAGCAAGCTGCAAGAGGCCATGAGCCAGTTTGGCATTACGACCGCTATGGTTACAGTGGGTACCTTTGCGCTGTTCTGGGGACTCTCCGGCATGCTCATCAAGCTGCTGCAGAGCCTGCGCGGCGTGTACTGGCGCGGCCTCAACATGTTTACCGTGCGCCAGCTTGCGGCCAAGGTCAACACGGTGTGCTTTTCGATGGGCGTCATCGCGATGATTCTGTTTTTGGCCATTACCTCGGTGACCTGCGGTATGTCGATTGCCAACGTGATGAACGAAAACCTGGAGCGCTATAACCCTGTTGACGTGTCTCAGACGTATGTCTATTACACGCCCGAAACGCTCGACTACTACAAGGAGTATGTCAATCCGTCTGAGGCCGATCGCATGGTGCTGGCCGATGCAACGGTCGATTTGTACGCTGCATGGCATGGCGAGCGCAAGTCGGCGGACAACAACGACGAGACCGGCAAAAAGGTCAATATCGCCGATGTTGCCGGTGAGCATGTGCAGATCGATTCGTATCTGAGTTACCCGCTTGGCGGCTCGGGTCCCTCGGTAGCTGCAGGCGAGATGTGCAAGGCCATGGGCGAAAAGCTCCCCAAGGTGCTCGAGGGTAGCAATGCCGATGATATGGGCCTGTTTGTGACGCCGGCGAGCCAGTACAACAAGCTGCGCCAGATGATGGGCGAGGAGCCGGTGAGCATTGGCCGCGACCAGTACGTGCTTACGTGTGATATGGGCGGTGAGCTGGGCGACCTGTACACCAAATATATGGCCGGCGGCCATACCCTCACCTTGGGTGGGCATGAGCTCAAGCCCGCAACCGATAAGTCGGACAAGGACACGGCGGCCATCGCCAACTCGGGGCTCGGTAGCAATCCCGGTACCGTGGTCGTTGCCGATGAGCTGCTGTCCCAGCTTAATCTGCAGCCGTATGCCAGCAACCTGCTCGTTAACTACAAGCGAGGGATGGATGTTGCCGAGGCCGATGAGCTCATTAAATACACTATGCTCGACAACCTGCTCGTTGACGGCAAGGAGCCGGGTTCGTGGGGAGTCTTCATGACACGCTCCGAGCTATATACGCAGGCAGCGCAGATGAACGGCATGATTAGCTATCTGGCTATCTACATCGGCTTTGTACTGGTCGTTGCATGCGCGGCAATTCTGTCGATCCAGCAGCTCTCCAACGTGGCAGATGGCAGCCGCAGCTATCGCGTGCTGGCGCAGATCGGCTGTGACGACCGCCAGATTCGCCATTCGGTGATGGCACAGCAAGCGGTGTTCTTCCTGTTCCCGCTGGCAGTGGGTCTGGCGCACTCCTTTGTGGCGCTCAAGGTGATCATCGAGCTGGTGAGCACGTTTGGCAACATGAGCATCGGCGGCACGGTGGGCCTCACCTGTGCGATTTTCCTGGCAGCCTACGGCGGCTACTTCCTGGTAACGTACCTCATGAGCACCGGCATGGTGCGAGCTGCCATCGCCACCCGCTACAGCGAGTAGCAAGCGGGCAAAACCGCCTCAAAACCAGCGCGAACAACCGCCGCGAAGAGGATCGGACCCCTTTCGC
>CALJDJ010000008.1 GCA_938023705.1 uncultured Collinsella sp. | reverse complement strand
GCGGCATCATTCTTGTAAATGTACCCGAACATGCTTTCCTTTCGATGGGGCGAAGGGTCGACCCGCAACGTGGTGGGACAAAGTTATCAGTAGTTTTTGTCCCAGGGTCGCTTGCGTTGACAGGCTCGATGCGACTATCGCACCTGGGACAAAAACTACTGATAACTTTGTCCCACCGACTTACTTGTTAGTCGTCGTCGCTCGCACCCAGCTGCTGCAGCAGCATGAGTGCGGCCGCCACGGGGCCGATGCCGTCGTTGGCGTCGAGACCGCGGCCCAGGCCGCTGCCTGCGCCGGCGCCCGCCTTGTAGGGCACCGATAGCTTGCGGCTCTTGGGGAAGTTCACCGCGCCATAGCGATTCTTGAACTCAAAGGCTACCTTCTTGGGAACGTCAACCCCCAGGAAGGTAATGCGCCCACCGCTGAGCGTGACGCTCTCGAGCCCCAGGCGCTCGCCGCGAATGCGGATGCGCGCGCGGTTGAACAGGTTGAGTCCCGCCAGCGGCAGCTCACCATGCGCGGCCTCGGTCTCCTCCTGCACCTCGTCGACACTCTCCAGGTCCTCAGCCGCCGCGAGCTTGCGGTACACGAGCACGCGCTGGTCCACCGCCGGCATGTACTCCTCGGACAAGAAGTAGTCGGCCGGCAGGTTGATGCCCACGCTCGCCGCCTCCACGCCGGCATCGTCATCGCCGCGCGCCTCGGCCACGGCCTGGCCCAACATCTGCGTAAACAGGTCAAAGCCCACGCTCGACAGGTTGCCGTGCTGCTCGGCACCCATCAGCGAACCGGCGCCGCGGATCTCCAGGTCGCGCATGGCGATGCGCATGCCGCTGCCCAGGTCCTGGAACTCGGACAGTGCGGTCAGGCGCGCCGTTGCCTCCTCGGTAAGCGGCAGCTCGCCCGGGAACATAAAGTATGCGTAGGCCTGCGTAGCCGAGCGGCCCACACGGCCCTTGAGCTGGTAGAGCTGTGCCAGACCCAGACGCTGCGAGTCCTCGATGATGAGCGTGTTGGCGGTCGCGTTGTCGATGCCGCTCTCCACGATGGTCGTGGCGATGAGCACATCGATCTTTTTGATCGCGAACTCGATCATCACGTCCTCGACCTCGCGCGGGCTCATCTTGCCGTGCGCCACGCCCACGCGCGCCTCGGGCGCGGCCTCGTGCACGCGTGCCACAGCGTCATCGATGGTCTTGACGCGGTTGGACACGTAGTACACCTGTCCGCCGCGACCCACCTCCAGGCGAATCGCCGCGCTCACCACGTCGGGGTCGTACTCCCCCACGTGCACGATCACGGGGCGGCGCCCAGTCGGCGGCGTGGTGATCAGGCTCATGTCGCGCACGCCGCTCGTGGCCATCTGCATGGTACGCGGGATGGGCGTGGCCGAAAGCGTGAGCACGTCAATCTGCTCGCGCAGGTTCTTGAGCTGCTCCTTGTGCTGCACGCCAAAGCGCTGTTCCTCGTCGATGATCACCAGGCCCAGGTTCTTGGGGTTCACATCGGCCGAAAGCAGGCGGTGCGTGCCGATGAGCACATCGATCGTGCCCTCGGCAAACGCCTTGAGCGCGCGCTTTTGCTGCGCCGGGGTACGGAAGCGGCTGAGCACCTCGACCTCCAGGCCAAACGGTGCAAAGCGCTCAAAAAATGTCTCGTAGTGCTGTTGGGCCAGAATGGTCGTGGGGCAGAGTACCATGACCTGGCGGCCGGAGTCCACGCACTTAAACGCCGCGCGCAGGGCGACCTCGGTCTTGCCAAAGCCCACGTCGCCGCACAGCAGGCGGTCCATGGGCTTGGGCGCCTCCATATCGGCCTTAATATCGGCGATGGCCTCCAGCTGATCGCGCGTCTCGTCGTAGGGGAAGCTCTGCTCCATCTCGATCTGCTCGGGCGTGTCGGGCGGGCAAGCGATACCGGTAATCGAAGAGCGGCGCGTATACAGATCGACCAGGTCAAACGCCAGCTTTTTGGCGTTCTTGCGCGCCTTGTTGGTGGCACGCGTCCAGTCGGCGGTGTTGAGCCTGGTCAGGCGCGGCTTGTCGCCGTCGGGACCAACGTAGCGCGTAATGCGGTCAACCTGCTCGAGCGGCACGTAGAGCTTGTCGCCGTCGGCATATTCCAGCAAGAAGTAGTCACGCTCCTTGCCGCCCACTTCCTGGCGCGCGATCTCGCTAAAGAGCGCGATGCCGTGAGTGGCGTGCACCACGTAGTCGCCCGGCTTAAACGGGAACGTGATTTGCGTAATGTCCACCTTGCGGCGGCTGCGCGCGCGGTTGGCGTCCATGCGGGCGTTGAGGTCGGCGATCGAGAACACGGCCAGGTTGGCATCGGGCACCACCACGCCCTGCGGCAGGGCGGCATCCACAAAGGTCACGCGTCCGCGCGAGATGGTTGGCACGGCGGCACTGGCGGCAGCCTGGGCCGC
>CALJDJ010000007.1 GCA_938023705.1 uncultured Collinsella sp. | reverse complement strand
GGGGCATTTTTGCCCCGCCGGCCCCTATTCCAGCGCTATACCAGCCCCATTCCAGCGCTACTCCGGCTTGGTTTCTACCGTGGGGGTCTTGTCCGCCGCAACCGGAGTACGGGCGGTGTCCATAGTCAGGCAGTGCTTGGGGCAGCTTTCGATGCACTCGCCGCACACCACGCAGGCGTACGGGTCAATCGAC
This sequence comes from uncultured Collinsella sp., assembly GCA_938023705.1. Lineage (GTDB taxonomy): Bacteria > Actinomycetota > Coriobacteriia > Coriobacteriales > Coriobacteriaceae > Collinsella. Next base: position 6,961 of record CALJDJ010000007.1, on the reverse strand, counting down.
CAGGTACCGCCCTTGCGATCGACCGCGAGCGCGCCCGCCGGACAACGCCGAGCGCACATGCCGCAGCAGATGCACACATCCATGTCATTGACGATATGCCCGCGCAAGCGCTCGGGTGCCGTCAGCCCCTCCTGCGGATAGCACACCGTTACCGGCTGCTTGACCATAGAACCCAAGGCCGTCTTGGCAAATGTCAGCAAACTCATGCCGCGCCTACCTTTCCGTGCAGCTAATGCAGGGGTCGATGGTCAGGATAATCATGGGCACGTTGGCAATGAGCACGCCCTGCAGCGCATGCGTCAGACCCGCCAGATTTTGCGACGTCGGCGTGCGCACGCGGAAACGGTCCAGGTTCTTGGTGCCGTTGCCGCGCACATAGTAATACGCCTCGCCGCGCGGTTGCTCAATCACAACCTCGCCGCGTGCGCCGTCGGCCGGCGTAAGCTTGGTGCGCCCGCCGATCCCGTCGTGCGGAATCTTGCCCACAAGCTCCTTGATGATGTCCATGGCCTGCGTGACCTCGGCGCAACGCACCTGGCAGCGGGCATAGCAGTCGCCATCGGTAGCGACAACCGGATCAAACGCAGCCAGGTCCGCATAGGCACCGTCGCCAAACATGCGCACGTCGTAGTCCACGCCCGAGGCGCGCCCAAACGGACCGACCATCGAAAGCTCCAGCGCGTCTTTCTTGCTAATCACGCCCACGCCATGCAGGCGCTCGCCGCAGCTGTCATCGTCCAAAAACGTATGCACCAGAGCCTCGTAGTCAGGACGCATGGCATCGAGCGTCTGGACAATGCCTGCCAGCTCGGAGTCCTCGATATCATGCTTAAGGCCGCCGATCTCGTTAATCGACAGAATCACGCGCCCGCCGCAAGTGCTCTCAAAGATCTTGAGAATCTGCTCGCGCAGGGTCCACGAACGATAGAACAGCGCCTCAAAGCCAAAGGCGTCGGCAAGCAGGCCCAGCCACAGCAAATGCGAGTGAATGCGCGAAAGCTCGTGCAGAATGGTGCGAATATACTGCACGCGGCCGGGCACCTCGATGTCGAGCATGCGTTCGCAGGCGCTGGCATAGCCGCAGCTGTGGCCCACGGCGCAGATGCCGCAGATGCGCTCGGCGATGTAGCCAAACTGATGCATATCGCGCTTTTCGGTGAGCTTCTCGAGCCCGCGGTGCACAAAGCCGATCTGCGGAATTGCCTCGATGACGCGGTCGTCTTCGATCACCAGGTCCAGATGAAGCGGCTCGGGCAGCACCGGGTGCTGCGGGCCAAACGGAATAACGGAGCGATGTGCCATGGACCTTACGCCTCCTTTTTCTGCTTGTCGCGGGCGGCCTTGGCGGCAAGCGCCGCGCGGACCTTGGCCGCTTTCTCGGGATCCATGGCGGCGAGCTTTGCCTCCATCTCGGCGGCCTTGAGCGCCGCCTTCGCAGCAGCCCCATCGTGCTGAGCATCGGAGCCGGCAGCCGCAGCGGGCTGAGCAGCGGCGCCCGCGGCATCGCCGGCGCCCGCAACGCCCTCCCCTGCAGCAGCCGCAGCCGCGGCGGCCTTCTCGGCAGCGGCCTTGCGCGCCTTGACCTCGGCAGCCGCGCGGACCTTCATGGCCTTCTCGCGCGCGGCCTTCACCTCGGGCGTGATAACGCTCATGGGTTCAGCGGTCGAGACCTGGTAGAAAAAGCCCTTAAAGTCGATCTGCATATCGGTGATGGCAAGACCAAACAGATCGTGCGCTTCGTTTTCAAACGGGAATACCGCCGGATAATACGAGCTGATGGACGGAATCTCCTGGTACTGGTCGATGCCTTCGACCACCAGGTTCTCGATCGCATAGCTGCCGCCCTGCGCAATATGCTCCTGAGCAGCACGAACGTTGATAAACGTATAGACCAAGCGATACGAGCCGTCGTCGACGTTACGCTCGGCGTGCATTTGCACAAAGCGCGCACCGACGCCCTTAAGCGCCTGGACATGCGACAGGAGCTCGTCGATCCCAACGATGGTATAGATTGCCTCTTGCATTACTCGGCCTCCTTTGCAGCGACGGACGCGGCGGGCGTCCCAGCAGGTGCGTCGCCAGCGGCGGGCGCGTCGCCGGCCTCAGCCGCGGCCACAAACCCGTCCTCGCCCAGCTCAACGCCACCGTCCCAGGTGGCGGCGCCGCCCACGGTGAGCGGATCGCCGCCGGCGCGCATCACGGCCTCCTTCTGGTCCAAGATGCCGCACGCCTCCACGATGGCATCGATCACCGTCTCGGGGCGAATGGCGCACCCGGGCGCGTACACGTCCACGGGAATCGCGCGGTCCACGCCGCCGATCACGTTGTAGGCATCGCGGAACACGCCGCCCGAGCACGCGCAGATGCCGCACGCCACCACGCACTTGGGCTCGAGCATCTGGTTGTAAATCTGACGCACGACGGGCAGGTTCTGGGCATTGACCGAGCCCGTCACCAAAAAGATGTCCGCATGTTTGGGGTTGCCGGTGTTGACCACGCCAAAGCGCTCCGCATCGAACAGTGGGGTAAGCGAGGCCAGCACCTCGATATCGCATCCGTTGCAGCTCGAGCCGTCGTAATGAATAACCCACGGTGAGCGCGACATTTTATGATCCATGGATGCCGCCTCCTAAATAAACACGTCGACGAGGATGGGCATAAGGTTGAGCAGGCCAAACACCAGCGCCACGCCCCAGCCGAGCTTAAAGCAGCTGCGCCAGGTGCTACGGGCGAAGGTGTTATCGATCAGTACCTCGACAAAATACGTCGCGGCCATCACGACCAGGGCTACGGCCCAGCTCACCGGGTTGTCCCAGACAAAGAACATGCCCACCCACATCAAAAACAGCACGGTCTCGCACCAGTGCATAAGGGTCATCTTGGCCAGCGTGCTGCCGCTCATCTCGGTGGCGACGCCCTGGACAATCTCCTGATGCGCGTGATGCGAGTACGAAAGGTCGAACGGCGACTTGCGTAGCTTGATGGTAAGCACCGCGAGCAGCGCAAGGAAAATGGGCGCGCTGTACACGATGATGGGGGCTGACTGCCCCGTCACGGCAATGGAATCGAAGCTGTCGGTGGCAAGGTACAGGCCCACGCTCATCAGCAGAACGGCGGGCTCGTAGCTCATAACCTGCAGCAGCTCGCGATCGGCGCCGACCTGCGCAAACGGGCTTTGCGTCGAGGCGGACGCCAGCACCACAAAGATCGCGGCGAGCGTCACCATAAAAGCGCACAGCAGCGTGTTGGAACCCGACACAAAGATGCCGCCGCCTACCACGGTAAAGATGAGCGCACATGCCATATAGGTATCGTCCATGGTGTTTACGCTGGCAGGGGCCTTGCGCAGCAGTTTGGCAACGTCGTAGAAGGGCTGCAGCAGACGCGGACCCACGCGGCCCTGCATGCGAGCCGAAAGCTTACGGTCAAGGCCGTCGATCAGGCCGCCCACAAGCGGCGCCAGCAAAGCAAACGCCACGGTGCCAATAAAAATGCCCACGACGCCCGAGCCTTCGAAATACTTGCCGCGCAGCACCGAGGGCGCGCTCATGGCAAGCCGCTCGGGCCCAATCCACGCGCAACACAGCAGCGCAAACAAGATAATGCTGCAACACACGACGCTACCCGCGGGGCCAATACGCTTCTCGCCAAGGGCGTCCTCCGAGTACCAATTGCGCTTTTCGGCCTTCACCTCGTGTCCCATCGAGCCACGGAAATGGCGATATTTGTCGGTCCCCACACCCGAAAGGTACACGTTGACGTGCGGTTTGTTGCTCACGCGGAATGAAGTCAGCAGCACCACGGCGATAAACGCCACGATAACCACCATCAGATACATGGAGTCCTTGCCAATAACGTACGGCACGCGGCCAAACACCATGGCCAAGTAAGGCGACACCAGGCCGCTCGAGATGAGCGGGAACGCCACGCAGCAAAGAATCAGCAGCGCGGCGATGGTGTTGAGGGCCATCCATTCGGTCTTATGGACATTGACCTCAACGTTTTGAGCCGTGGGGTCGACGCCCGAAAGCTTGGCAAGCCACTTGCCCCAGAAGAAGAACGTCGCGGCCGAGCCAAAGGCAAGCACCATGATCATGAGCACGTTGCCGGTCTGCGCAAACGCCACCAGGGCGCCCCACTTGGACACGAGCATGCCAAACGGCGCCACAAACATGCCCATAATGCCCAGCATCATCAGACGCGTCAGGTGCGGCATGCGGCTGAACATGCCGTCCATGTCCTCGATATTGCGGCTGCCGATATGATGCTCGGCCGTGCCCACGCACAGGAACAGCAGCGACTTGGCCACCGTGTGGAACAAGATCAGGAAGATGGCCGCCCATACGGCCTCGGGCGCGCCGACACCCAAGCAGGCACTGATGAGGCCCAAGTTGGAAATGGTGGAGTACGCGAGCACGCGTTTGGCGTTGCTTTGCGAGATGGCCATGAGTGCAGCGAGCAAAAACGTGATGGCACCCACACTCGTGACCATAAAGCCGGTCACGGGGTAGATGGCATAGAGTGGGCTCAGCTTGACCATCAGGAACACGCCGGCTTTGACCATGGTTGACGAGTGCAGCAGGGCGCTCGTGGGAGTGGGTGCAACCATGGCACCCAACAGCCAAGTGTGGAACGGCATCTGTGCGGCCTTGGTGAGCGCGGCGAGCGACAACAGGATGACCGGCATCACCAGCAGCGCGGACTGCGCGGTTCCGGTGCCGGAAAGCTCGATCATGCCCGAGATGGTCAGCGGCATGCCGTTAACGTGCAGATACATAAGTCCGGCCAAAAACGCGATGCCGCCCAGCATGTTGAGGATGATTTGGGTAAAGGCGTTCTTGATGGCCTCGGGCGTACGCGTGTAGCCAATCATAAGGAACGAACACACGGTGGTGATTTCCCAGCCGCAGAACAGCCACTCAAGGTTGTCGCTCGTCACGATGACGAACATGGCCGAGAGGAACAGGAACATGAGCGCCAGGAACTGCGGGCGACGGTCGGGCGCGGTCTGCCCGCGCAGCGCGGCCTCGTGCTCGTCATGGGCCTGGAAGTCCTTCATGTAGCCCAGGGCATACAAGCAGATTAGACTGCCAACGATGCCGACGGCGAGGACCATGATCACGCTCATGTAGTCCAGGTAGAGTGGCGTTGCCGTGACGGCTTCGGCCGCGGGCAGCGTCATGGCTGCAAAGGCGAGCGAGCCCACCAGCTGGACTATGCCGAGCACCGTGGTGAGCGCGTTCCTATATTTGTACGCGTTGTACAGGATGACAGCGCACAGGATGACGTCGATAACGGAACTGATGATCGAGAGCACATGCGAGGTGCCGGGGGCAACCTCAAAGCTCTGCGGACCCGTGCCAAAAAACATGACGGCGACTACAACTGTCACCGCCATAATAATGCCGGAGCCTATGAGCCCCGCCGCATCGCGGGCGCGGTCACCGCGCGCGAGCAGCATGCCCAGCGCCGGTACCAGCGGAAACAGGGTAAGGAAATACAGTAGCGTCATACCATCACTCCCCCATGCTAAAACGCTGCAATTGTTTAACGTTATAGCTCAATTGAGGAGTAGCGGCGGCGGGTTTTCGGTCAACTGGGGAGTTTTAGGCGTACGGGGTAAGGGCACGTCCGCTTTGGAGCAGAGGGCGACGTTTCCTTACCACAGCGACGGGCGCGCGGGCCACCGCGTGCGGCTTACTGGCCACTTTGGAGGATGTCCCAATAGGCTCGCGGCGGTCCGAAAAGTTGGCGCGGCAAGAAAAATGCGCCTCGTGGGCGCACCATCCGTTTGCTATTCCATCTTTTTAACGCGCGGCTTGCGACCGCGCGGCTTATCGACCAGTGCGGACTCACCGCTCTCGCGGTACTGACGGCACCAAGCCTTGACCGAAGACTCGCTGGGAATCTTGTGCTTGATCATGGCCTCGCGAACCGTCAAGCCGTTTTCCAGACGGTCCTTAACCACAGCGAGCTTTACGTCGTACGAATAGGTGTGATGATGCGAACCGGCATTGAGAACGGCGTCGGCACCGCCCACGGCGTACGCGCGGGCCCACTGACGAGCCGTGGCCTGGGGAATGCCAAGCTCCGCGGCGAGGGCGCGATGACCGACCCCCTCTTGGAGGATCTCGACGGCGCGCTGCCTAACCTCGGGCGCATGCGTGCGAGTCCTAGTTGCTTCCGACATACCTGCCACTTCTTAGCCTTAACCGTTAATCTGCCTTCTTACGTGCATGTTAGATAGTAGCATTTTGCTGTTCGCGCGTAGCAGTTAATTGAAAATAGCAACGGCGTCATCTGGGCATTTGCTATTAATTTGCGACATTTCTTTACGTTTAATTTACGCAGCTAGTTAGCCCGCAGCTCATTGATGGTGTTTTACCAGCCAGATTGATATCTTTTTGTTTCGCTTGGTATGGTTTTCATAATTATTAACCCCTCAGCCTCTGAGCTAGCATGTCAGTCTTCCGCTTACTTTCCAGCTTTCTACTTAACTTTCCAGCTTTCTACCCAGCTTTCCAGCTTTCCACCTAACTTTCCAGCTTTCTTTCCAGCTTTCCACCTTAGGTGTTAAGTTAAGTGGAAAGTTGGAAAGATGATGGGAAGTCGGAAAAGCTAAAACGCCTTTCTCCAGCGACGGCTGGACAGTTAGTTCAGATACGTATTTTTCTATGCTGATAAAGCTGCGCTATGGTCCCCGGAGAGGGTTCTTTGGCGACTCATTGCACGCAAATCGAGCCCAGATGGCTACCGAACCCTAGTTTTGAGCCCCTTTCTTCCCCAAAACGAGCGCCGGATGCGCCTACTGCGGTCTGGAATTATACGTATCTGAACTAACTGTCCAGCGGAGTCCAAGACTGGGATCGCGCAGATCAGAACCACCCTTAAAAAGGGTGGTTCTGATCTTAGGGTATAACCCACGGGCCCCGGGCTCGCGTCTAAAGGCGCGGGCCCGGAC
>CALJDJ010000006.1 GCA_938023705.1 uncultured Collinsella sp. | reverse complement strand
CATGCCGCCGAAGTTGAAAGGCAGATTGCCGCTCTGGCGGGTTTGCAGCGTCAACCGGTTACGCGGTTTGGTAAAACCGCGTAACTAAACCAGCTTGAAGCCCTTGCGCTTGCCCACGGAGAGGGTGTCGCCCAGTTTGAGGGCGCTCGGATCGATGTTGTAGCTCTTGGGAGCCACAGCCTTGCCGTTGACCTTGACGCCGCCGCCGTCGATGTCGCGGCGGGCCTGACCGGCGCTGGCCGAAAGGCCCAGGTCCTTGAGCAGGCCGGCGAGGTAAATCTGGCCCTCGTCGTTGACGGTCAGTTCAACGTGCTTCTCGGGGAAGTCGGCAAGCTGGCCCTCCTTGAACACACGGTCGAACTCGGCCTGTGCCTCGTCGCCGGCGCCGGCGCCGTGGTAGGTGTCGCACAGGTCGCGGCCCAATGCGCGCTTGAGCTCGTAGGGGTCGGCAGAACCATCGGCCAAGGCGGCGTCGATCTTGTCGACCTCGGCCGGGGCGAGCGAGCTGGCCAGACGATAGTACTTGCCGATCATCTCGTCGGGGATGGACATGGTCTTGCCGAACATATCCTTGGGAGCATCGGTCAGGCCGATGTAGTTACCGTAGGACTTGGACATCTTACGGACGCCGTCGGTGCCCTCGAGCAGCGGCATGGTGAGCGCGATCTGCGGTTCCATGCCCATCTTCTCCATGAGCTCGCGGCCGGCGAGCAGGTTAAAGAGCTGGTCGGTGCCGCCCATCTCGACGTCGGCCTTGATCTGCACGGAGTCGAAGGCCTGCATCACAGGGTACAGGAACTCGTGCAGGGCAATCGGCGTCTGGGACTGGTAGCGCTTGGTAAAGTCGTCGCGCTCGAGGATGCGGGCGACGGTGAACTTGGAGCACACCTGCAGCAGGCCGGCCAGGTCCATCGAAAGGATCCAGTCGCCGTTGTGCACGATGGTGGTCTTCTCGGGGTCCAGGATCTTCATGGCCTGGCTCACGTAGGTCTCGGCGTTGGCCTCGATCTGCTCCTGCGAAAGCTGCGGGCGGGTGGAGTTCTTGCCCGAGGGGTCGCCGATCAGCGCAGTGCCGTTGCCGATGATAAGGGTGACGTTGTGGCCCAGGTCCTGGAACTGACGCATCTTGCGCAGGGGCACGGCATGGCCCAGGTGCAGGTCGGGGCTGGTGGGATCGACGCCGAGCTTGATGTTGAGGGGCTCGCCCTTCTCAAGCTTCTTGCGAAGGTCGGCCTCGGGGACGATCTGCGCTGCACCCGAGGTGATGATACGCATTTGCTCGCCAACAGACAGCATTGGGTATCCTCCTTTTGCTATAGCACCCTCACCGGATACGGCGGTGCTGGAAGTTCATAAACCCACTAATAATAACCAAAACAGCGCGACGCGGCACCTACGACAGGAAAATCCTCGTCCTGCCGCACGCGTCGATAACGACCGGCAAACGCGTGCCGTCACGTTCGACCAAAAAGCGCGCCTGCTGACGGCGCGAGCAGTCACGGCAACGGACCTGCCCCGTTGCATCCGTGGCGCAGGCGCCCTCGGCAGTCAGCAAGCAGTGCTCGCACACCATGAGCTCGGGACGGTCGGCATCGACAGGCCCCAAGACACCGGGGCAAGCGGCAAGTTCGGCAACACGCTCCGCATCATTGCCGAGCAACTCGGCAGACAAGCACACCCGCCCCGCACCGAGTCCGCGCAGCCAGGTAAGCGTGGCCCGATTGGCACAGAACACCGGCGCCGCCACGTCAAACGTTGTGCCCAGCTCGCGGGCCATCGCCACTTGTCCCAGATTGCGGCAGACGACGCGCCCGGCACGCTGCATAAGCGCCCGAGTCCGCTCGGCGTCGCCCGCGCGGCACACTTCGTCGAGCACCACCGTTGTATCGGACAGATCTCGCTCATCGCGCGGACCCACATCCATCAGCTCCCAGGCAAAGACCGTACGAGCAAAATCCTCGCGCTTTGCCGGCCCCGCCGACCCCGCCAACTCCGTCGACGCACCGCCATCCACCGCAGCGCCCTCAAAGGGCAGCACCTCAACGGCACGCGCAACGGGCGCAATCGCATCCGCCTCGGCCCGCATGCGCTCCAACACCGCCGCCGTCTGATCCAACACGCCGGCGCTGCGAATCAGATAGACCTCGCAGCCCGCGTCCACCTTACGTTTGCAATGCACGACGATGCGCTCCCCCGCAGCGGCATCCACGGGGCAAGGCACCTGTGGCCAGCGCTTGGGCACATCGGGACGCGCGTCGGCACCCGGGTAAAATCGGATTTCGAGCGTATCGCCCGCCGCCACGGCGGCATCAAGCTCAACCGTCACCTCTTCGTGACCCACCGCCACCAAGTGGCCCACGCGCACGCCCTGGTTGATCGCGCGCTCAAAGCTCATGAGCTCGGCACCCGAACGACCCCGCAGGTAAGCATCGGTAAACCCACGGTTAAACGACCTTCCCAGCTCGCGTTCAAGCTCTTCCACGGCACCGGAGTCCCACGCGCCGTCGCACAGCATATCGAGTGCCCGACGCCACACCCTCACCACGTTGAATACGTAATCGGGATTCTTCATGCGTCCCTCGATCTTGAGCGATGCCACGCCGGCGGCAACAAGCTCGGGCAGGTGCGCGATACCCAGATAGTCACGCGGACAAAGCAGGCGGTCTCCCTCGACGGCAACAACACTCTGCCCCGCCTCGTCCACTAGGTCGTACGCCAGACGGCACGGCTGCGTGCAGTCGCCGCGCATCGCCGAGCGCCCACGCCGCAAGGCCGAGAACTCGCACGCCCCCGAATAGCCGATGCAAATCGCACCGTGGCAGAATACCTCGATGGGCACGCCCGTGGCACAGAGCGCCGCAATCTCGTCGACCGTCAGCTCGCGTGCCGTCGTCACGCGCTCGACCCCCAGCTCATCGGCGGCAAGCCGCACGGCACCCTCGCTATGAGCGCCCGCTTGCGTGGACAGGTGAATCTCGACCCCGGGAATCGCCGCGCGCAGCGCGCAGGCCAACCCGGCATCGGCGACAATCAGAGCATCGGCGCCCAGCTCCAGTGCATGAGCTCCCAACGCCACCGCGTCGGACAACTCATCGTCAAACACGAACACGTTGAGCGTTACGTACACACGCACGCCATGGGCATGCGCCACGGCGCAGCCGCGCGCAAACTCGTTATCCGTAAAGCCATGGGCGCTCACACGGGCGTTAAAGCCGCCCAACCCCGCATAGATGGCATCGGCACCCGCGGCGATGGCCGCAAGCATCTGGTCGAGTCCGCCCGCCGGCGCCAGCAGCTCGGGCAGCGCCGCACCGGCAGCATCCAATCCAGTCTCGTATTGTCCGCTCGGCCCCATCGTCCGAATCGCCATCGACAAACTCCTTACCAAGGTATGCATTCACTCTGAAAAATGCCGTCTTCCAGCATACACGAGGCCTCGCGCGCCCCGTTTGGTTTATCGTGTAATAACTTATGTCCATCCTGCCCCGACGGCACATCCACCGTCCGGCACGACATACCTGGAGGTCAATATATGGGTCCTCGCCAACGACAGGGACGCAGCCGTTCAAAGACGCATGCTCTGCCCATAATCCTGCTCTCGTTTTTGGGCTTTCTGCTGATTGCGGGCGTGGCATTTGGCATCGGCATGGTCGGCAACGTCAACCGCTGGCTGTCCGATCTGCCCGACTACACCGACGCCAACGCGTATCTGGTGAGCGAGCCCACCGAGATCGTCGACTGCAACGGCAACAAGATCGCGAGCTTCTACACGCAAAACCGCAAGTCCATCACCAAGGACGAGGTCTCCCCCTACGTGCTGCAGGGCACCGTTGACGTCGAGGACGAGCGCTTCTACGAGCACGGCGGTATCGACCTGTGGGGTATCGCGCGTGCTGCGGTGGCAACCCTCGGCGGCGGACACGAAGGCGCCTCGACGATCACCCAGCAGCTTGTGCGCAACACCATCCTGCAGGAGGAGCAGTTCGACTCGACCATTGAGCGTAAGGTGCGCGAGGCCTACATCGCCATCAAGATGGAGGACATGTACTCCAAAGACGAGATCCTCATGATGTACCTCAACACCATCTATTACGGCCACGGCGCCTACGGCATCGAGGCCGCAGCCGAGACCTATCTGTCCAAGAGCGCCGCCGACCTCACCCTCAGCGAAGCCGCGCTGCTCATCGGCCTTCCCAACTCGCCCTCGCAGTATGACCCCACGGTCAATCCTGATCTGGCACTGTCCCGTCGCAACAAGGTTCTCGACAACATGCTGCGCTTGGGCCACATCACCCAGGAGGAGCACGATGCCGCACAGGCCGAGCCCATCACCCTCAATGTGACCGAAATCTCGGGCAGCGGCGTCGACGTATACTCGCAGCCCTACTTTGTCGCCTATGTTAAGCAGCTGCTGGAGCAGGAGTTCTCGACCGACGTGCTCTTTAAGGGCGGCCTGACCGTCAAGACCACCATCGACCCCACGATGCAGCAGGTGGCAGAGAATGCCGTCCGCCAGCAGCTCGACACGCTCTCACTCGACGGCCTGGACATGGGCATGGTCGTCGTCGACCCCAAGACCGGCTACATCAAGTGCATGGTGGGCGGCTACGACTACAACGCCGACGAGAACCACGTAAACCATGCCACGGCCAAGCGTCCCGTCGGCTCCACCTTTAAGGCCTTTACGCTGGCAACCGCCATCCAAAACGGCATGAACCCCAACGTCACCCTCAACTGCAACTCGCCGCTCAAGGCCAAGGGCACCACGACCGAGGTCCAAAACTACGCCAACCATAGCTATGGCAATATCACGCTTAAGCAGGCGACGGCATACTCCTCCAACACCGGCTACATCCAGGTGGCGGAAGCCGTCGGCAACAGCAAGATCATCTCGCTCGTCAAAAAGCTCGGCATCGACCCCGCCAAGGACAACATCGAGGACGTTCCCGTCATGACGCTCGGCACCGGCTCGATCTCGCCGCTCGAGATGGCCGCCGCCTACGCGACGTTTGCCAACGGCGGCTACTATCGCCAGCCGATCGCCATCACCGAGATTGACTCTCGTACCGGCTCGGTGCTGTACCAGCACACCGACAATCCCTCACAGGTGCTTACCGAGGGCGAGGCCGCCGCGGTCACCGATGTTCTGACCGGCGTCATGCAGGGCAGCGGTACGGGTGCTGCTGGCGCCCTGAGCGTCAACCAGCCCTATGCCGGCAAAACGGGCACCACCGACAACACCACCAACCTGTGGTTCTGCGGCTATACCCCGCAGCTGGCGTGCGCCCTGTGGACCGGCTATTCCGCAGGTGAGATTCCCATCCAAAAATACGGCACGGACCTGCTGGGCGACAGCACCAACCTACCTGTCTTTAAGCGGTTTATGAACACCGTTCTGACTGGTACCGAGCGCGAGGAGTTTGCGACCGGTACGGCGCCCACCTACAAGAACAACAGCGTCTGGAAGTTCTACGGCACCAACAACACCAAGAAGACGGAGCACGACGACAAGGACGAGAACGAGGACGAAGAGGAAACCACCACAACGACGACCACGACGACCACGACCACCGAGACCACGGGCGGTGACACCACCGGCGGCACCGGTACGACCGGTGGCTCGACGGGCGGCTCCACTGGTGGTTCGACCGGCGGCGATGGCGGCACGCCTACGCCTACGCCTACGCCCACTCCCGACCCCTCACCCACGCCTGACGATACGGTCGGCTAGAAATCATCCGGCCATAAGCAACAAGGCCCCCGAGCAGCCTATTGAACTGCTCGGGGGCCTTTTAGTTTGAAGCGACCTGATGGGCGGTCTTTATACCGGCAGACAAAAAAGGGGGTACCGACCAACGTCGATACCCCTTACAAGCCGCTATGTCAGCGCACGCAGTGCCGAGCGCACGACCCGCACGCCTACTTGCGAGAATTGCTCAGCTTATTGATCAGCGCCTCAAGACGCTCGCCGTCCTCGGCCGTCTGGGCAATAACCAAAATCGTATCGTTGCCGGCAAGCGAGCCAAGCACATCGGGCAACTCGGCCGCGTCAACGGCGGCGGCGATGCCGGAAGCCGTGCCAGGCTGAGCCTTGATCATAACCAGATTATCGGTACGCAGAACGCCCGTTACGAGCTCGGAAACCATACGTTGCAGGTGCAGGTCCTCTGCCAGAACATAGATGCCCTCAGGGAGCTTACGCAGCCCCATATCGGCAATATCGCGAGAGACAGTCGCCTGCGTGCAATCAAAGCCCATAGCACGGAGCTCATCGACCAGCACGCGCTGCGTGCGGACATCCTTATTGCGCACAATATCTCTAATGGCATCCTGGCGCCCATTGCGTTTTTTAGCCATACAAACCCTCTCTCCAAAAGATGGCGGAGACAATCAATCAGTGATTGAATAGTTTAACGCTATTTGAAGGCTTTTGTGAATAAGAACGCATTTCGAAACAATTCTATGCAAGTTTGTTTCGAAATGAGCCGTTTAGGCGGTTTTTACGCCCGTCCGGTTAAGAAAAGCTGCCAGATGCGTACACATCACGCAGCGCGCGGGCTTAGCGCTGGCGATCGGCCCAAACAACAGACCGAGTCCCCGATGGTTGTCCTTGAGCGCGGCGACCATCTGACGGGTTCGAGGCGCCTCGAGCATATCACGCATGCGGGCGGAACGCTCGATTGACGACACCCCATGCGGGCTCAGACACAAATTCTCGATGCAGGCGACCAGTCCGACAAAGTAGAACTTTTGGCTTGCCAGCTTGAGCCGACCACCGCTATCTGCTTCTGAGAGTGAGTCCGCAAGCTCGTCGAGCGCCCGGGTGTCATCGGATACCTTGGCATACATGGTGGGATCAAAGGCATCTGTAAGCTTAGGCGCCACCGCGTGGAAACAAGCGTTGCCGCATCCGGAGACGCGCTGCGCCTGCGAGAGCGCGCATGCCATAAACCCAACTGTGCGAAACGCCTTGTCGCACAAAAGGCATGCCTCAAACAGCGGACGGCTATACATCACGCCAGAGACTTGAGCAACCAAGCCGCCTAAAATCAACTGGGGCAGCCCGGCCACCATCGAAGATTTGCTATCAATGGAAATATGAGTAGCATCCAAGACGCGCGAATGGCGCTCTCGATGTGCATCATAGCGGTCGAGCGACACCGTGGGGAACACTATGTCTGCCGCAGTATCGAACGCGATATCGACCATCTTGGAAAGGGATTGCGGAGCAATCCACTCATCGGCGTTCATGGCGATGATTTGAGAGCCGCGCGAGGCAGCAAAACCGGCACGAAGACACGCGCCGCGCGTCGCGTCCTCGACGTCAATCAAATCAATATGGATGTCCCTGTCGGCAGCAACTTGAAGCGAATGGCGCACACCGGGCGCAGCATCGCGACAGACAACGACAATCTGCAAATCGTAGAGGTCTTGGTTCTGGATACTCTCGAGCGCACGCATCGCATAGCTGGGCGAACCTTCTACCACAAGGATCACCGAAAGTCGCGGATGCGAGCCACGTCGAACCAAATTATCCGTCCTCTCGACAGCAATGAATAAAACCGTGGTTCATGGTACACCCCGGCAATAAAAGCAATGAGACACCGGTTGTATTGCACGCCAAGAACAGATGTTGCACACGCGCAGCCCACAGATGACAGGTGTCGACGCACGACGCGTCGAGCCCTCCCCTAGTCGAGCACGACAAGCTCGGCGGGATCGTAATCCACTGCCATAAACGTAAGGCCGCAGGCAGGAGCCGTGGGGCCCGCAGCGGTACGGTCGCAAGCATCGATAGCCTCGCGCATCCACTCGGGTTCACGGCGATGCATGCCAATCTCGACAAGCGTGCCCACGATCGTACGGACCATCGAATGCAGAAACGCATTGCCCTCGATGGTGAACGTCAGGATGTCCTCGCCAAACGCAACCTCATGGCCAAATTCGGCACGCATCACGCAGCGATGCGTGGGCTTGCCAACGGCCGAAGCAACCTTGCAAAAGCTTTTAAAGTCCTGCTCGCCCAGCAGAGCGGGGCAGGCAGCAGACATAGCCTCAACATCCAAGGGATAGCGATGCCACCACACGGCACCGCGGGACAGCACGGGGCGCGCATCTCGATCGGCAATACGGTACGTATACGTACGGGAACGCGCGTCAAAACGTGCAGAAAAGCCTTTACGGGCCTTGTAGACCTCGTTTATGGCGATATCTTTGGGCAGCAGGGCATCCATAGCCCGCAGCCACCTACGGCGCGTACAGGCGAGCTCAGCGTCCGTCACGGGCACGCTGATGTACTGAGCCACGGCATGCACGCCGGCATCGGTACGCCCCGCACACGTCAGATCGATCGGGCGGCGAAGCAGCGTCTCGATGGCTCGACGTAGCTCACCCGCAACCGTCGTCTGTCCCGGCTGCTCGGCAAATCCGCTATACGACGAGCCATCATAGGCCACGCGAAATACGAGCGTGGCGTCAAGCTCGGAAATCGAATTGAAATCAGACGGCGCAGTCATGGGCGCTCCCAACAAACAAGCAACGGTATCGCGACAAAAAAAGAGGGGTACGCGAACGTACCCCTCGAATATAGCCTATGCAGACGGAATGTCTACTCAGCGGTCTCCTCAGCAGGAGCCTCCTCGGCAGCGGTCTCCTCGACAGCCTCGACCTTCTTGGGAGCAGCGGCCTTCTTGGGGGCCGGAGCAGCCTTCTTGGCCTTAGGCGTGCAAGGCTCGGTGACGAGCTCCATGATAACGATGGGGGCGTTGTCGCCCTTACGGTTACCGAGCTTCATGATGCGGGTGTAACCGCCGTTGCGGTCCTGCCACATGCCCTGAGCAGCCTTGTCGAAAATCTCGGCAACGAGCTGCTTATCGCCGAGCTTGGCGATAGCCAGACGACGAGAGTGCAGGTCGCCCTTCTTGGCCCAGGTGATGATCGGCTCGACGACCGAACGCAGCGCCTTAGCGCGGGTCTCGGTGGTCTTGATGCGGTCGTTCTCGAAGAGGGCCTTGGCCAGGCTCTTCTTCATGGCCTTGGTGTGGCTCGCATCGGTGCCGAGCTTCAGGCCCTTCTTAACGTTGTGACGCATGGTCTAGTTTCTCCTCAAATATGCGAAGCATTAAGCCTTCAGGCTCAGGCCCATGGACTCAAGCTTGTCCTTCACTTCCTCGATCGACTTAACACCGAAGTTACGGATGTTGAGCAGATCGTTCTCCGAGAACTCAACGAGCTGACGGACCGAGTGAATGCTGGCGCGCTTAAGGCAGTTGTAGGAACGGACGGAAAGGTCCAGATCCTCGATCTGCTTGTCCAGCTCGGCGTTGTCGTTGGTGACCTCGGGAGCGAAGATCGAAGCCTCCTCCTCGACCTCGGGGGTCTCGGCAAGGTTCATAAAGGCAGCCATATGCTGGTTGATGATATTGGCAGCCTGGACCACGGCGTCGCGCGGAGCGATGGAGCCGTTGGTCTCGATCTCGAGGACAAGGCGGTCGTAGTCGGTGTGCTGACCGACACGGCAAGCCTCAACGAGCTTGGCGCAACGGGACACCGGCGAGTACAGCGAGTCGACGTGGATCACACCGATGGGATCGTTGTCGCGCTTGTTAGCCTCGCCAGAGACATAGCCGCGGCCATAGCCGATGCGCATGCTCATGGTGAGATGGCCACCCTCGGTGAGCGTAGCGATGTGCTGCTCGGGGTTGACCAGCTCAAACTCGGACGGAATAAAGAAGTCCGCACCGGTGACCTCGCAGGGGCCGTCAACCGAGATGGTGGCGGTCGCCTCGTCGGTCGTGCCGAGAGCCCTGAAGACAAGACCCTTGACATTCAGGACGATGTCGGTGACATCCTCGACCATGTTAGGGATGGTCATGAACTCGTGCTGTGCACCATCGATCTGAATAGCCTCGACGGCGGCACCCTCGAGCGAGGACAGAAGTACGCGACGAAGGGAGTTACCCAGCGTATCGCCGTAGCCACGCTCGAGCGGCTCGACGGAGACACGAGCAGACGTCTCGTTGATCTCTTCGACCTGAACCTGAGGCCTAATGAATTCTGACATGTATTACCTCCAGCCTCAGCAGCCCGGATGGACTACTTAGAGTAGAGCTCGACGATGAGCTGCTCGTTGATATCACCGCTGATCTGCTCACGCGTCGGCAGAGCGAGCACGTTACCAGACAGCTTCTCGATATCGACCTCGAGCCAGCCAGGGACCTCAAAGCGCTCGGAGGAAATCAGAGCCTCCTTGATGGGGAGGAGGTCACGGAACTTCTCGCCGACAGCGACGACGTCGCCGGCCTTGACGCGGTAGGACGGGATGTCCACGCGCTTGCCGTTCACGGTGAAGTGACCGTGACGGACGGACTGACGAGCCTCTTTGCGGGTGCGGGCGAAGCCAAGACGGAAGACGACGTTGTCGAGGCGAGACTCAAGGATGATCATGAGGTTCTCACCGGTGACGCCGTTCATCTTGCGGGCCTTGTTGAAGTAGCCGTGGAACTGCTTCTCCAGAACGCCATAGATGAACTTGACCTTCTGCTTCTCGCGCAGCTGCATGCCGTACTCAGATTCCTTGCGACGGCGCTTGGGCTGACGGATAGATTCCTTCTTGCTGCTGTAACCGAGCTCAGCGGGATCGATCCCGAGCTGACGGCAGCGCTTAAGAACAGGAGTCCTGTCGATTGCCATATTGATACGATCCTTTCAGTTACACGCGGCGACGCTTCTTGGGGCGGCAGCCGTTGTGCGGAATGGGGGTCTTGTCCTGGATGCTCGAGACCTCGAGGCCAGCAGCCTGGAGGGAGCGGATGGCGGTCTCACGACCGGAGCCGGGGCCCTTGACGAAGACGGAAACCTTCTTCATACCGTGCTCCATGGCCTGCTTGGCAGCAGCCTCGGCAGCCATCTGGGCAGCGAACGGCGTGGACTTACGGGAGCCCTTGAAGCCCACCTGGCCAGCCGACTTCCAGGAAATGACGTTGCCCTGGGGATCGGTGATCGAAACGATCGTGTTGTTGAACGTAGAACGAATGTGAGCCTGGCCCACGGAAATGTTCTTACGGTCCGCGCGCTTCAGACGGGCAGCGCGAACGTTCTTCTTAGCAGTAGCCATCTATCTAGCGCTCCTTATTTCTTCTTCTTAGCACCGATCTGACGCTTCGGGCCCTTGCGGGTACGAGCGTTAGTGTGGGTGCGCTGGCCGCGGACCGGGAGGCCCTTGCGGTGACGAAGGCCGCGGTTGCAGCCGATGTCCATAAGGCGCTTGACGTTCTGGTTGCGCTCACGGCGGAGGTCGCCCTCAACCATGATCTGGTTCTTATCGATATAATCGCGGATGGCGTTAACCTCATCCTCGGTGAGGTCCTTAACGCGCGTATCCACGTTAACGTTGCACTCGACGCAGATCTTCGTCGCAGTGGTGCGGCCGATGCCGTAAATGTAGGTCAGACCGATCTCAACGCGCTTCTCACGCGGGAGGTCGACACCATTAATACGGGCCAACGTAGTCTCCTCTCTTAACCCTGACGCTGCTTATGACGGGGGTTCTCGCAAATGACGAGGACCTTGCCATGGCGCCTAATGATTTTGCACTTATCGCACATCTTCTTGACCGAAGGACGTACCTTCATCGTTCTTCCTTTCGGTAGCGCTCAAACTACTTCCCTACTATCTACTCGCCCAGCCGCAGGCGTTTAAAACTATGGCTGGTCTTCACACACAATCCGACCGTAGGTTGAGCTAAGCCTGCAGCCGGAAATGGAGTGCGTGTATGCGTGCCGCTATTTGTAGCGATAGGTGATGCGACCGCGGGTCAGGTCGTACGGGGAAAGCTCCACGACAACCCTGTCACCGGGGAGAATACGGATGTAATTCATTCGGATCTTGCCAGAAATGTTGCACAGAACCGAATGACCGTTCTCGAGCTCAACCTTAAACATGGCATTGGGCAACGGTTCCTTTACCGTACCCTCGAGCTCAATTGCGTCTTCCTTCTTCACAAGCAATCATCTTTCTCTAGAAAACGACAGCGATTGAGTATTCTACAACACGTATGCACGTATCGTAATATCTTCGTAATGGCTCCACAACTAAGCGGAACTTGTTACATTTGAAATGTAAAACAAAGCCGTTCCCTGATACCCAAGATCGCCTTGAAATGAGAAGGCATAGACCTTGGGGTCATGCCTTCGAAATTGAAAGGCGAGGTTGGGCATCAGGGGGCGGCGACTTTTACATTTCACCGCCTTGCAAGGAACACCAAGCACCTTGGGCATCCGTGGTGAGAATCACCGGACCGTCATTGGTAATGGCGACGGTGTTCTCGTAGTGCGCGGCGGGCAGGTGGTCGTTGGTCGTAACAATCCAACCGTCGGAGCCCGTGCTCACATGGTTGGAACCCATCGTAACCATCGGCTCGATGGCAATGACCATGCCGGCCTGGAGGCGAACGCCCCTCCCCTTCTTTCCATAGTTAGGAACGTTGGGGTCCTCGTGCATCACGCGGCCAATGCCATGACCCACATAGTCACGAAGCACGCCGTAACCGTGAGACTCGGCAAGGGACTGAACGGCATAACCGACGTCCCCGATATGGTTACCGGGAACAGCCTGCTCGATGGCAGCCTTAAGGCAATCGCGCGTGACCTCGCACAAAGCCTTGGCTTCGGGCGTGGGGGTGCCGACGAAAAACGTCCATGCGTTATCGCCGACCCAACCGTCGACAACGGCTCCCGTATCGATGGAGATGATATCGCCATCGCGCAGGATCATGTCAGGGTTGGGAATACCGTGGACCACGGCATCGTTGATCGATGCGCAAATGGTCCCCGGGAACCCGCCGTAACCCTTAAAGGCGGGGGTGCCGCCATGCATGCGGATAATCTGCTCCGCGAGCTGATCGAGCTCAAAAGTCGAAACGCCGGGGCGCACCATGGCTCCAACGTGGCGGAGCGCCATCTTAGATAGCGCTCCTGCCTTCTTCATCTGCTCGATTTGCGTTGCAGACTTAATCTTGATCATAGACCGAGAGCCTCTTTGACATCCCCGTACACGGTCTCGCGAGCCTGGTCACCGTTGACCGACTTGAGCAGACCCTGGCCACGATAGTAGTCGACGAGCGGGCTCGTGGACTTCTCGTAGACGTCGAGACGGTTCTTGATGGTCTCGGGCTTGTCGTCGTCGCGCTGATACATCTCGCCACCGCACTTGGGGCAGGTGGCATCGGCAGCGGTGCCGGTGTAACCGCAGGCGCGGCAGGTGCGACGCGAAGACAGACGATCGATGATGACCTCGGGGGCCACGTCGACCAGAAGGGCGCAGTCGATCTCGCGACCCATGGCGGAGAGCTCGGAATCGAGCGTCACAGCCTGGGCGGTGTTGCGCGGGAAGCCGTCGAGGATGAAGCCCTGCTGGGCGTCATCGGCAGCAAGGCGCTCCTTGACAAGGTCGATCACGAGCTGGTCGGGAACGAGCTCGCCAGCGTCCATGTACTTCTTAGCCTGAATACCAAGCTCGGTGCCACCCTTGACGGCAGCACGCAGCAGGTCGCCCGTGGAAATGTGAGCGACGCCAAACTCGGCGACGAGCTCCTGTGCGACGGTGCCCTTACCGGCACCCGGAGCTCCGAGCAATACGAGGTTCATGAGCAATCCTCCTCTAGCCTATTTAAAGAATCCATCGTAATCATACATCTTGATCTGGCCTTCGAGCTTATCGACCGTGTCGAGCACGACGCCGACCATGATGAGGATGGACGTGCCACCAAATGCCTGGATCAGATGGTTACCCGTGAAGGAGAAGATGATCGAAGGCACGATGGCGATGAGCGCCAAAAAGACAGCGCTGGGAAGCGTAATCTTGTTGAGCGCGTTCTTGATGTAGGCCGCGGTAGCCCTACCCGGACGCACGCCCGGAATAAAGCCGCCCTGCTTCTTAAGGTTGTCGGCCGTGTCATCGGGATTGAACACCATGGAGGTGTAGAAGTACGCGAAGAACACGATGAGGACAACGTTAAGCACCCAGTTGAGCCAACCGGTCGAAAGCGCGGAGGCAACTGCCTGAATCCAGCCGATGCCGGGGAAGAACACGGCAATCTGAGCCGGGAAGTACAGCAGCGCCGAAGCGAAGATGATCGGCACGACACCCGCGGTGTTGACCTTGATGGGCAGGTAGGTGGTCTGGCCACCCATCATGCGACGGCCAACGACGCGTTTGGCGTAGGAGACCGGGATGCGGCGCTGGCCGCGCTCAAGGAAAACAATCAGCGGAATAACCAGCAGGATGATGGCGCAGATGATCACCATGGTGATGATGCCACCGGCATTGCCCTCGGTGCTGGAAAAGATCGCCTGCGGCAGACCGGCCATG
Organism: uncultured Collinsella sp.; assembly: GCA_938023705.1. Taxonomy (GTDB): domain Bacteria; phylum Actinomycetota; class Coriobacteriia; order Coriobacteriales; family Coriobacteriaceae; genus Collinsella. Next base: position 43,056 of record CALJDJ010000006.1, on the reverse strand, counting down.
ATGTTCGCGAAGATGATCAGCGACATGCCATTGCCGATACCGCGCTGGGTGATGAGCTCACCAATCCACATGATCAGCATGGCGCCCGCGGTGAGCGTACCGACGATCATGAGGTCGAAGATGATCTCGGGAGCGCCGGCGCCATTGAAGCTGATGCCAAAGCTCTTAAAGAGGAAGAGGTAACCCACGGAGTTGAGGATTGCCAGAGCCAAGGTGAGGTAACGCGAATACTGCGTAATCTTGGTCTGACCGACCTCGCCCTCGCGGGCAAGCTCATGCAGGGAAGGCACGACGGCCTGGAGCATCTGGAGGATGATCGAGCTGGTGATGTAAGGCATGATGCCCAGCGAAAACACCGACACATAGCTCAACGCGCCGCCAGAGAAAAGATTCAGGAGGGCCATAGCACCTGCGGCGACCGAATTGTTATCGGTCGAGAAAAGGCCCAGCATCCCCTGGAAGGGAATGCCGGGCACAGGAACGTGCGCACCAATGCGGTACACGACGAGCATAGCTATGGTAAAAAGAATCTTTTCGCGCAATTCTTTGATGCGGAAAGCATTCTTAAGACCATTTAGCACGGCAGCTCGACCTTTCCGCCGGCGGCCTCGATCTTGGCCTGCGCAGAAGCGCTGACCTTGTCGACCTTGACCGTGAACTTCTTGGTGAGCTCACCATTGCCGAGCACCTTGACGGGCTCGAACTCGCTCTTGGTTATGCGAGCGGCCTTAAGAGCGGCACCGTCGATCACAGCGCCATCCTCGAACTTACGCTCGAGACGCTCAACGTTAACAGCGGTGTACTCGATACGACGGGGGTTGCGGAAGCCCGGAAGCTTGGGCAGGCGCATAGCCAGCGGAGTCTGGCCACCCTCGAAGCCGGCACCCTTGGTGCCGCCAGAGCGGGAACCCTGGCCCTTCTGACCGCGGCCAGAAGTGGTGCCGTGACCCGAAGAATTGCCACGGCCGACGCGCTTGCGGTTCTTGGTGGAACCGGGCGCGGGAGTAAGATCGTGAAGCTGCATTTGCTACTCCTCTACAATCTCGACAAGGTGCTTGACCTTGAAGATCATGCCGCGGACGGACTCGTTGTCAGCAATCTCGCGAACCTCGCGGATCCTGTGGAGACCGAGGGCACGGACAGTACGGACCTGGTCCTGCTTGCAACCGTTGGTGCTGCGGACCTGCTTGATCTTGATGGTGTCAGCCATGCTTAGTTCTCCTTACCGACGAACATCTCGGAGACCGTCAGGCCACGGCGAGCCGCGACGTCCTCAGGGCTGGAGAGCTCCTTGAGGCCCTCGACGGCAGCCTTGATGATGTTGAGGCCGTTGTCAGTACCGAGGGACTTGGACAGGACGTTCTTGATGCCAGCAAGCTCAAAGAGGGGACGCACAGCGCCGCCGGCGATAACGCCGGTACCCTCGACAGCGGGCTTGATGATGATGCGGCCGGCACCAAAGTGGCCGAGAACCTCGTGCGGGATGGTGCCCTGCTCGGTCACCGGCACGTGGAACATGTTCTTCTTGGCATCGAGAGACGCCTTGGAGATGGCCAGGGGCACCTCAGCGGACTTGCCCATGCCAACGCCGACGTTACCCTTGCCGTCGCCAACGACGACGAGAGCGACGAGGCTCATGCGACGACCACCCTTGACGGTCTTCGACACGCGGTTGATGTAAACGACGCGCTCCTCGAACTCGGAGGCCTCGCGCTGCTGCTTCTGATTACGAGCCATGTGCTACATACCTCCTAGAACTCGAGACCGGCGGCACGAGCACCGTCGGCGAGGGCCTTGACGCGGCCATGGTAGATACGGCCACCGCGATCGAAGGCGACCTTGGTGATGCCGGCCTCGATGGCGCGCTTGCCAACGAGCTGACCGACCTTCTCCGCAGCCTCCTTGTTCGAGGTGTGGGTGCCCTTGAACTCGGCCTCGAGGGTCGAGGCAGAGACGAGCGTCAGGCTGGAGCCCTTGCTGTCGTCGATGATCTGGGCATAGATGTTGGCGTTAGTACGGGTCACGCGAAGACGCGGACGCTCGGAGGTACCCGAGACCTTGCCGCGAACACGACGCTGACGACGCTTGAGGCCTTCCAGCTTCGCCTTATGCTTGTTCATACGTAAACTCCTAAAAAGGTTGATCTTGCCAGCACCTGACGGGGTGCTGGTCTTATGCGAGTGAGTCGGTTACGACTACTTGGCGGCCTTACCCAGCTTGCGGCGGATGTGCTCGCCAACGTAGTGGATACCCTTGCCCTTGTAAGGCTCGGGAGGACGATGGCCGCGGATCTCAGCGGCGATCTGACCGACCTGCTGCTTGTTGATACCCTTGACGTTCACGTGGGTGTTGTCGGGAACCTCGAAGGTGATGCCCTCGGGAGCCTCGACGATCACGGGGTGCGAGAAGCCCAGGGAGAACTCGAGGTTCTTGCCCTTCTGCTGCACGCGGTAACCGACGCCGGCGAGCTCGAGCTTCTTCTCGAAGCCCTCGGAAACGCCAACAACCATGTTGTGGATGAGGGCGCGGGTGAGGCCGTGGCGGGCACGGGTCTCACGCTCGTCGTCGGGACGGGAAACGGTGAGGACGTTGTCCTCGACGTTGATAGCGAGCTTCTCAAAGACATCGAGCTCGAGCTGGCCCTTGGGGCCCTTGACGACAACGTTGTTGCCGTTGACTGCCACTTCGACTCCGGCGGGAATCTGGACAGGCTTATTACCGATACGAGACACGGTGATCTCCTTTCCTTCTACCTACCGAGCGAATTACCAGACGTAAGCGATGATCTCGCCGCCGACGTTGTGCTTGCGAGCATCGCGGTCGGTCATGACGCCATGGCTGGTGGAAATGATGGCGGTACCAAGGCCACCGCGGACGCGGGGCATGTCGGCAACGCCGGTGTACTTACGCAGGCCCGGCTTGGAAATGCGGCGGATGCCGTTGATGACCTTAGCCTTCTTGGGACCATACTTAAGCGTGATGTGCAGAGTCTTCTGGGGAACGGTGTCCTCGACATCGTAGCCCTCGATGTAGCCCTCCTCGTGCAGAACACGAGCGATCTCGACGAGCTTCTTGCTGCTCGGCATGGAGACCGTGGCCTTGTTCACAGAGTTAGCGTTACGGATGCGCGTAAGCATATCTGCGATCGGGTCTGTAAGGTTCATACAGATTCTCCTTCGTTCTTGATGAACACGTGCTCTTGGTTCTTCGCCGCCCTTAACGGCAAAGCCTAACTAGCGCGTTTTCCCTGTTCCAAACGGATGCTTGAAACGCTGGTAGTGACTTACCAGCTGGCCTTCTTAACGCCGGGAAGCTCGCCCTTGAGTGCAAGCTCGCGGAAGCAGACACGGCACAGGCCGAACTTGCGGTACACAGAGTGCGGACGGCCGCAGCGCTGGCAGCGCGTGTACTCACGAGTAGAGAACTTCTGCTTGCGATTGCACTTGACGATCATCGATGTCTTAGCCACTTATATCCTCCTCACATAGAGTATTGTTCGCCCCAAGCGCCGCCCCCTTCTGGGAACGGCGCTCATAGGGCAGGTGAACCTATTTCTTGAACGGGAAACCGAAGGCGTCCAGAAGGGCCTTGGCCTCCTCATCGGTGTTGGCGGTGGTCACGAAAGTGATGTCCATACCACGCTGGTGATCGACGGAGTCGAAGTCGATCTCGGGGAAGATGAGCTGCTCGGTGACGCCCATGGAGAAGTTACCACGGCCGTCGAAGCTCTTGGCGGAGATGCCGCGGAAGTCGCGGATACGGGGGATCGCGACGGAGGTCAGACGATCGAAGAACTCCCACATACGGTCGCCACGCAGGGTAACCTTGCAGCCGATCGGCATACCAGCGCGCAGGCGGAAGGTAGCGATGGACTTGCGGGCACGGGTGATCATCGGCTGCTGGCCGGTGATGGCGCGCAGGTCGCGCACGGCACCGTCGATGGCCTTGGAATCGGTAGCGGCCTCGCCGACACCCATGTTCACGACGATCTTCTCAAACTTGGGGATCATCATGACGTTCTCGTACTGGAACTTGTCCTGAAGCTGCTGCTTGACCTCGTTGTTGTACTTGGTCTTCAGACGCGGCACATACTTCTCTTCTGCCATTGTTCACTCCTTCTTGGGGTTTTAAGCACGGGGCGTGGCCACGATGGGTTGTCCTCGTGCCTCCTGGCTGCATCCGCGCCGCTCATGGCATTTCGCGGTTTGGACTCGACACAGCAGGAGCCGACAAAACAATCGGTACTATACGCGCATCGAGAGCGTATTTCCAGAAAAACCTCGTCTGCCTGCACAACTCCACAACTCCCCCGCACATATTGATCCCTAGGGGACGGAGGAAAATGGCAGTTGCGGTGAAATAGGGACCGTTTGACGGCTTAACAGGCTTTAACAGTCCGTATTTCACCGCAACTCATATATGGGGATGCGATTAGCGCTTACGGGGGACGAGCTTGGTGCGGCGCAGGTGGATCATCTCGGCAGCGATGGAGATGGCAATCTCCTCGGGATCCTCGGCCTCGATGGCAACGCCGATCGGCAGGTGCAGCCCGTCGATCTGGTCCTGCGTAAAGCCCTCCTGCTCCAGGCGGGCGCGCACAAAGGCCGTCTTACGGCGCGAACCCAAGCAGCCCAGATAGGCTGGCTTGGCGCGCATGGCCTGAATCACCACGTCGATATCGGACTTGTGACCCGCCGTGGCGACGACCACCAGGTCGCGCGGGCCGATGGGGCACTGCTTGCTCAGGTTCTTGTAGTCGACCAGACGACGGTCGTAGACACCGGGCACCCATTCGGGCGTCAACGTGCCGGGGCGGTCGTCGCAAGCCACGACGGCAAAGCCCGCCGCCGTGAGCACCCGCGCCGTCGCAGCACCCACGTGTCCGCAGCCAAAGATATAGGTCAGGCCCTCGGGGCAGAGCGTCTCGATGTGCGCGGGAGGAATCTCGGAGGCGGCGTTGGTGTAGGTGACGCTGCTCCCCTCTTCCGCCAGCGAAAGCCCGGGGCAGCCCGCAATGGTGCGGCGCGATTCCTCGCCATGGTACTTGGCCACATCGCCCTCGAGCGCGCTCGCGATAAACGGCTCAAAGTCGATGACGAAGTCGCCGATGCGCCGATAGGCCAAGACGTCGGCGATTTCCTGGAACAACGGTGCCCGAGTCGCATCCAAATGCAGGTAGCACAGGCAGATGGCACCGCCGCAGATCATGCCGGTATCGGAGTTCTCGCCGCCCATGGTGTAGCGGACCAGACGCGACTGTCCCGCGCTCAGGAGCTCGCACGCCTCATCCAGCGCAAAGAGCTCAATCTTGCCGCCGCCGATGGTGCCCGCTTGGCTGCCATCGGCAAAGACGGCCATCCAGGCGCCCACGCCGCGCGGCGACGACCCTGCCGTGCCGGCCACGACCACCAGCTCGCACGTCTTACCAGCACGCAGGGTGGCAAGCGCCGCATTCACAACATCGAGCTTTTCCATTGCCGCCTTCTATCCTCTAAAGACATCGGTGAGCATAGCGAGTGCCTCGAGCACGCCGCCGCCGACCGACGTCGCTTTGTCCGAAATATAGTTGATATAGCTGGCATCGCCGCGCGGGTCGACGTCGGCACATTTAAAGCCCTCGGTCACCTGAACACCGTCGGCCAAAAGGCCGCGCAAGCAGCCGTCAATCTGCGTGACCATGGGAGCATCACCCGCATACCCGATCACATCGCCGGCACTCACGATGTCGCCGATGGTGCGGTCGGACCTAAACACGCCGGCGGCGGGGCTGTGGATAACACGTTCCTTGCCATAGCCGGCGATAATGCCCGGCACGCCCGTGTTGGGCTGGGGCGAACCTTGGGTAATGACACGGCCGAGAAAATGTCCGCGCATGGTCTCGACCACGGCGTCGCAGTCAACCGGCGCGGTAAAGCCCGGCCCCACAGCGATGACGGCAGGCGCCATGTCGCGCGTGGTGCCCAAGTTGCGCTTAGCCAAAATCGCGTCGACCACAGCCGCGGGTTTAAGCTCATCGAGCATCTTGGCCTGAGGGTCCACCACAACGGCGACGTCTCCAGCCTCGGTAATCTCAAGCGCCTCAGCCGGCGTCCGTGCCAAGCGAGCGCGAATGCCTTCGACCTCGACCTCGCCCAGGCGAATGGCCTCGCAAAAACAGATTGTGCGGCGGATGCACGTGGGAACCGCGATATCGGCCATAACGACCGAAACGCCGGCGCGCACCAAGCGAACGGCGACGCCCGTGGCGATATCACCGGCGCCGCGAACATAAACGAGCATTCCCGGGGCACCTCCCTGTGCTACGGTTTGAGCAGAGCAAAAGCGGTTCGGCCGCTACTCTGATGATTATTTATTATCACAGTATTATACGGCGGTGAACAGATGGAAACGGTTAGCGGCAATCTTGCCTCGGCGCTCAGGATCGAGCCGGGCATTACCGCGATTATCGGCAGTGGCGGCAAGTCGACGTTGCTGAAGACGCTGGGGCTCGAGCTCATGCGCGCTGGCGGCCGCGTGCTCCTCTGTACCACCACGCACATGTTTCCCGTCGCCGGCGTGCCATGGGACGGGTCGAGCCGTCGTCTGGACGCCGCGCCTTGGAAGCCGGGCGCCGCACATGTCCCCGGTTGCACTTGCGAGGCCTGCGCGGGCCTTGCGCGCGGAAGCATCTGCCAGGCAGGCGTCTTGAACCCCCAGACGGGCAAGCTCTCCGCCCCCGCCGAGCCGCTCGGCGAGCTGGCACAGTGCTTTGACTACGTCCTGGCCGAGGCGGACGGCAGCAAGCGGCTCCCGCTCAAGGCCCACGCCGCCTGGGAGCCGGTCGTTCCCGCCGGCACGGCAAACGTTGTCTGGGTCGTCGGCGCCTCGGGGCTGGGCAAGCCCGTCGCCGAGGTTGTCCACCGCCCCGAGGTCTTCTGCGAGCGCTGCGGCTGCGAGCCCACCGACACCGCCACCCCAGAGCGCGTCGCTATGGCGCTCAATGCCGAGCTGCAGATGCTGAACCTCGACAATGCCCGCATCATGCTCAACCAAGTCGACACGCTCAGCGACCCGGCCATGGCAGATCGCTTTGAGGCAGCCCTCGACCGCCCCCTCATCGCCAGCAGCCTCCAGCGGTAGCCCTCCTGTTAGCGGGGCACGTAGCGGCCGGGTTGGGCTCCGGTGGGCTCGCCGTCGCGCGCAGCCAGCACGCCGTTCACAAACACGGCCTTGGCGCGGCCGTGTGCCTCAAAGCCCTCGAGCGGCGTATAGTCCACAGCCTGATGCTGCGTCGCCGCGCGAATGGTCCAGCGCGCCTTGGGATCCCACACGCATACGTCGGCATCGGCGCCCTCGGCAAGACAGCCCTTGTGCGGATACATGCCAAAGACGCGCGCCGGGTTCTCGCTCATCAGGCGGCACAGATCCTCGGGACCCAGCTGTCCCTCAAAGCTCGTAGCGATCGCGACGGGACGATGCTCCACGCCGGGTCCGCCGTTGGGAATCGCGCGGAAGTCGTCGCGCCCGCGGTCCTTTTGCCCGTGCAGATTAAAGCTGCAGTGGTCGGTGGCAATAGTATCGATCTCGCCAGCCACAAGCGCCTCGCGCAGCGCGGCACGGTCACCGGCATGGCGCAGCGGCGGGCTCATCACGTACTTGGCGCCCGCAAAGCCGTCCTCGCCCTGCTCCAAGTAGCGCGTATCGTCGAGCATCAGATATTGAGGACAGGTCTCGACATAGATGCTCTTCTGCCCGCGCGCCTTGGCAGCGCGAATGGCCTCGAGCCCCAGCTTGGTCGAAAGGTGCACCACGTTGACCGGAGCATCCCCGGCCAAGTGCGCCAGATATAGCAGACGGCTCACTGCCTCGGCCTCGCACACATCCGGACGGCTGAGCGCATGGCCCTCGGGCCCGTGGATACCCTGCTCAAACACGCGCTTCTGCAGCTCGTTCACGAGCGTGCCGTTCTCGCAATGCACGCACAGGATACCGCCTACGCGCTTGAGCTCCTCCAACACCTCGAGCGTCTCGGCATCGTCCAAGCGCAGGTGGTCATAGGCAAAGTAGGTCTTGAACGACGATACGCCCGCCTCGCGCATGGCCGAAAGATCGGCGCGATTGCGCTCATTCCACTCGGCAAGCGCCATATGGAAGGCGTAGTTGGCCGTGCAGGTTCCGTCGGCGCGGCGATGCCACTCGGCCAAGGCATCGGGCATGGTCACGCCGCGATCGGCTGTCGCGTAGTCCACGATGGTCGTCGTGCCGCCGCAGGCAGCCGCACGCGTACCGGTCTCAAAGCTATCGGCTGTCCAATCCATGCCGGTCCAGCACTGCATGTGCGTGTGCCCATCGATAAAGCCCGGGAACACCCAGCAGCCCGCAGCATCCTCGACGGTATCGCCCTCGGCCGGCTCAATCGCCGCGGCAATCCGCACGATCTTATCGCCATCCATGGCAAGATCGGCGCGGCGAAGCCCCTGGGGCGTCACGAGTGCGCCGTTTTTGATGATGATCATAATTGCTCCTTATTGATTGATGCAGTTGGCCACGCGATCAAAATACGAGCAGGCGGCGATATGCTCCGTTATGCGTCGCTGTCCCTTGACGGTATCGACGTCCCACAGCTCGTAGGCACGCGCCTCGACCAGCACCACGTCGGTACGGTCCTTGAGGATCGAACCGCCGCCGTCCTTACCCTCAAGACACATAAGTGCATCGAACAGTTCCGCCGGAAAGAGCACCGGGCTCGAAGGCTCACCGTTGCACGCAAGACGCACCGGATGCTTGCGGCCACGCTCGTCAAATGCACGAACCATAGCCTCAAAAGAATCCGAACTCACGAGCGGCTGGTCGCCCGGCAAAAAGAGGCAACCTTTCCAGTTGCGTTCGACTCCCCACGAAAGGCCCGCACGGACGCTTTCGCTGCGCAGCTCGCCATCGTGCAGCACGCACGGGCAATGCTTGTCATCACAAATCTGAGCGACCTCGGGCCAACGCGTCGAAACCACAACGTCAAAGCCCCGGGGAACCGAATCAATGGTCCGGGCAATCAGCGGCTCGCCATAGATATCAGCGAGCATCTTGTTAGAGCCAAATCGCTTGCCCTCGCCCGAAGCCATAATGACGCAACCAAGTTTCATGGCGATACCTCCCCTGAAACCATCGTACCCATAACTCGCGTCGCGGGGCATCTACATCGAAAGCGCTTATCCCGCACGCCCACGATGCAAAAAGGGGCACCCCGCCGGTTGGCAGAGCGCCCCCTTTACATGGCTTACCTCAACCCAGCTTTAGGCCTGGAACCAACGGGCGGTGTTGCGCTCGTCGAGGGCCTTGAGGGTAGCGGCGGGATCGGCAACCTTCTGCAGGAACATCATGGCTGCGATGGCGTACGGCTTGTAGCTGGCCTCCTTGTACATGCCCACGCGGTGCATGTCGAAGACGTCGGCGTTGACCTCGCCGTGCTCGCAGGAGACACCGGAGATGTCGGCGGGCAGCGGATGCATAAAGATGGTGTCCTGGCCGTTGGCAGTCTTCTCCATGAGCTCGGTCGTGGAGCACCAGTCCTGATGCGTAGCGTTCTGGGCGAGCAGCTCCTTCTCGAGCGCGGCGATGCCGGCATCGTCGCCCTCGGCGTACAGGTTGGTGCGCTTCTCCATGGCGGCAAACGGAGCCCAGCTCTTGGGGATCACGATGTCGGCGCCCTCGAAGGCCTCGGCCATGGTGTTGACCTGCTTAAAGGTGGTGCCGGACTCGGCGGCATAGCCCTTGGCGCGCTCGACGACCTCGGGCATGAGGTCGTAGCCCTCGGGGTGAGCCAGGGTGACGTCCATGCCAAAGCGGGGCAGCAGGCTGATCAGCGACTGCGGGCAGGACAGCGGCTTGCCGTAAGAGGGCGAGTAGGCCCAGGTGACGGCAACCTTCTTGCCCTTGAGGTTCTCGAGGCCGCCAAACTCGTTGATGAGGTAGAGCATGTCGGCAGAGGACTGCGTGGGGTGATCGGAGTCGGACTGCAAGGAGATGAGCGTGGGACGGTGATCCAGAACGCCGTCCTCGTAGGCCTGCTGGACAGACTCGGAGACCTCGGCCATGTAGGCGTCGCCCTTGCCGATGTACATGTCGTCGCGGATGCCGATGACGTCGGCCATGAAGGAGATCATGGTAGCGGTCTCGCGGACGGTCTCGCCGTGAGCGATCTGGGACTTCTTCTCGTCCAGGTCCTGCAGCTCGAGGCCGAGCAGGTTGGCGGCCTTAGAGAAGGAGAAGCGCGTACGGGTGGAGTTGTCGCGGAACAGGGAGACGGCCAGGCCCGAGTCGAAGATCTTGGACGAAACGTTGTTCTCACGCAGCTCGCGCAGGGCGTCGGCAACGATGTAGAGAGCCTTGAGCTCATCGGTGGTCTTATCCCAGGTGTGCAGGAAGTCGCTGCCGTACATGCCCTTAAAATCGAGGCCGTTCAGCTGCTCGACGAGCTCGGTAAACTTGGCGTCCATGTAAATATCCTTTCCATAGATGAAACGATCGCAATGAGTAGATGTGCTCCGGCATGCGCGTGTGGCTAGAACATGCAGAGCGCTATGACGAGGACCCGCTACCGTTGAGGAAGCATGGGAGATAACGACCGCGGGCCCCAAGTCAACAGGGGGTGCCGGGGACACAGGCTGTCCCCGGCTCAACAAGATCAAGGAATGGGACTAGTCGATCTTGTTGTTGGTCAGACCAGCGCGGAACACGGTAGCGTCGCCATCGGCCTGGCTCGGATCGTAGAGGTTCAGGGCAGCCACGTACATGGCAGCAGCGGTGACCAGGTCGTCCTTGTAGGTGATCTCGTTGGGAGCGTGAGCCTGAGACTCGGCACCCGGGCCAAAGCCAACGCAGGGGATGCCATAGCGGCCCTGGATGGAAACGCAGTTCGTGGAGAAGGTCCACTTGTCGCACAGCGGACGACCGGTGCGCTTGTCCATGCTGGGCTCGCAGCCGATGCGCTCGTCACCGAACATGGCCTTGTGGGCGTCGACGAGGGCCTTGACGTGCGGAGCGGTCTCCTTGTTGATCCACGTGGGGAAGTAAGCCTCGGTCTCGTAAACCTCGCCGGTCCAGGACGGACGGTCGTACATGTACATGGAGACCTTCACGTCGTCGCCGTACTTCTTGGCGGCCGGCAGGTTGCGGATCTCGTCCAGGCAGGACTCCCAGGTCTCGCCGGCGGTCATGCGACGGTCGATGGAGATGGCGCAGGAGTCAGCGACAGCGCAGCGGCTGGGGCTGGTGTAGAAGATCTGGCTGACGGTGCAGGTGCCGCGGCCCAGGAAGCGGGCGTCCTCGAAGTGCTCGGGGTTGTACTTGGGGTCGAGCATCTTGACGAGCCCCTTGATGTCGGTCGACTCGTCGCAGCCGTTGTTGTTGAGGGCGCGGACGTCGGCGATGATGTCGGCCATTTTGTAAATGGCGTTGTCGCCGCGGTCGGGAGCGGAGCCGTGGCAGGAGGTGCCGTGAACGTCGACGCGGATCTCCATGCGGCCGCGGTGACCGCGATAGATGCCGCCGTCGGTAGGCTCGGTGGAAATGACGAACTCGGGCTTAATGCCGTCCTTGTTGTAGATGTACTGCCAGCACATGCCGTCGCAGTCCTCTTCCTGGACGGTGCCGACGACCATGATCTTGTAGCCCTCGGGGATGAGGCCCATGTCCTTCATCATCTTGGCAGCGTAGGTAGCAGAAGCCATACCGCCCTCCTGGTCAGAGCCGCCGCGGCCGTAGATGATCTCGTCGGTCTCGTAGCCCTCATAGGGATCGGCATCCCAGTTCTCGATGTTGCCGATGCCGACGGTGTCGATGTGGGAGTCGATGGCGATGATCTTGTCGCCCTCGCCCATAAAGCCCATGACGTTGCCCAGGCCGTCGACCTTGACCTCGTCATAGCCAAGGCTCTCCATCTCGGCCTTGATGCAGGCAACAACCTCACCCTCCTCGCAAGACTCAGAGGGATGGGAGATCATAGCGCGCAGGAAGCGAGTCATATCAGCACGATGGGACTCAGCAGCAGCCTTGATAGCGTCGAAATCGAGTTCTTTAGCCATTGTTCATAACCTTTCAAACGAAGGAATCTACCTGTGAGGTGGCGGAGCGATACCTATTTACTCCGCCCAGTATTAGCAAGTGGGGTATTCGCCTTCCCAGACGATGCGACGGTACTGATCCGGATCCGTGTCACCTTCCGTGGAGAAGCAGAGCACAGAGCTCGTCTTGTCCAGGCCGATGAGCTCCTTGAGCTCGGCGTACTCGGGATCGAGCATAAGGGTCTCGACCAGGCCGGTGGTCACCGCGCCGGACTCGCCGGAGATGACGCGCGGGTCGCCCTTCTCGGGAGCGCCCAGGGTGCGCATGCCGCGAGCGGTGACCCAGTCGGGGCAGGACACGAAGGCGGTGGTGTGGTTGCGCAGGATATCCCAGCCCAGGATGTTGGGCTCGCCGCAGCACAGGCCGGCCATGATGGAGGGCATGTCGCCGTCCACAATGCGCGGATCGCCGTCGCCGGCGGCAGCGCCCTTGTACAGGCAGGCGGCAGGCGCGCACTCGACCACGACGAAGGTGGGCGGGTTATCGGGATACAGGTTGGTGAAGTAGCCCACCACGGCGCCGGCGAGCGAGCCTACGCCAGCCTGGACAAAGACGTGCGTCGGGCGGTTGATGGCCATCTCGCGCAGCTGCTCGGCAGCCTCGGAAGCCATGGTGCCGTAGCCCTCCATGATCCAAGACGGGATCTTCTCGTAGCCCTCCCAAGCGGTGTCCTGAACGATAACGCCGCGCTCGCAAGCGTCGGCCTCGGCGGCGGCCATGCGCACGCACTCGTCGTAGTTGACCTCTTCGATGGTCACCGTGGCGCCCTCGGCGGCGATGTTATCAAAGCGGGGCTTGGTGGAACCCTTGGGCATGTGCACGACGGCCTTCTGGCCCAGCTTGTTGGCAGCCCATGCCACGCCGCGGCCATGGTTGCCGTCGGTGGCGGTAAAGAAGGTGGCCTGGCCAAAGTCCTTGGCCAGCTGATCGGAGGTCAGGTAATCGAAGGTGCAGTCGGCAACGTCCTTGCCAGTCTCGTCGGCAATGTAGTTGGCCATGGCAAACGAGCCGCCCAGAACCTTAAAGGCGTTGAGGCCAAAGCGATAGCTCTCGTCCTTAACGCACAGGTTGGACAGGCCCAGGCGCGCGGCCTGGCCGTCAAGGCGGGCAAGCGGAGTGACGGTGTACTGGGGGAACGACTGGTGGAAGGCACGGGCCTTCTTCACGTGGTCGAGGCTCATGATTCCCAAGTGCTTGTCATCGCTCTTGGGCATCGTGTTGCCCGCCCACTGGATCTTATCGGCCATACGGTGAACTCCTTAAGTCCTCTCTTGCCGGCCCCCGCATACGCGTTTCAGCCCATTCCCATTCATGCGGCTGAACTTTTATGTGGATGCCAAACAAAAAGTTTGTTAGCAATGTTCTATCACACTTTTTCATTGCTAAACCTAACAAATTGTTTGTTGCCGTAATCGGTACCTTTTCGCCGCCGAACGGTCACATAACGCAGCGACGCTTTCGTTATTTGCGAACAAGTGGGGTTTATGGCAAAGTGTGCCCAAACTAATATTTAGGAAGGCACCCATGACCCCCGCACAGATTGAGTTTTATAAGCGCCTCGCACACGGTCTGGCGCTCCAATTTGGTCCCAACTGCGAAGTCGTCGTCCACGACCTGGAGACCGAGGACGTGGACCACTCCATCGTAGTGATCGAAAACGGCCACGTTAGCGGGCGCAAACTGGGTGACGGCCCCAGCCATATTGTGTTTGAGTCCATGCATGAGGGCACCACCGACGTGCACGACCGCGAGCCATACCTCACCAAAACCGCCGATGGCAAGCTGCTCAAGTCCTCGACCATCTTTATCCGCAACGACGAGGGCAAGCCCGTCGGCATTTTGGGCATTAACTTTGACATTACGCTCATGAAGGCATTTGAGCGCTCGCTCGATGCCTTTACCGGCACCGGCGGCACGGGCTACACCGAGCCCGAGCCCATTACCAAGAACATCGGCGACCTGCTCGAAGACCTGCTGCGCGAGTGCGAACAGTTTGTGGGCAAGCCTGCAGCCCTTATGACCAAAGACGAGCGCATCCGCGCCATTGGCTACCTCGACCGTCGCGGTGCCTTCCTCATCTCCAAGTCGAGCGAACGCGCCTGCGAGTTCTTTGGCATCTCCAAATACAGCTTCTATAGCTACCTCAACGAGGCCAAAGCTGCCGCCGGCGACAAGTAGGCACTCGCCTGGATTGCCCCTCCCCTTTTGGGCGCGAGTTCTGGAAAGCACGAATCCAAGACCGAGCCGCTTGGGAAGTTCCATATAATCGATGTCTATTAGTATTTCGAAAGGATGGAACAGAATGGCGTTGAGCAAGGCATCATGCACCGGTCGCGGATTGATTCCGGCAATTGGTGGACATGTGCACCGCATGTTCGATGAGGGTGAAGACGACCTGTTTTCGCTGAGCCTTGACGACGTGATGGATGATCGCCCGTGGACCGCCGACGAACTCATGGGCGGCGGGGCTCGCCCGTCAAGCCCCAATCCCGCACTTGCGCCTAAGCCCGCATCTGCGCCGACTCCTGCGCAGTCGCCTGTTTCGACGCCCGCACCCACTTCGGCGCCCACGCCCGCTCCCCGCCCCGCAAGCGACCCGTCCGAGACGGTGGCATTTCTCGCTGCAGCGACGCAGGGCAAATCGGCCGACAGCACCGTTATGTACAACGCCCAGCAGTTGCCCGTTCCTGCGGCACGCAAGCCTCCGGTCACAAGGCTCGATGAGCCAGCTGCCCGTCAGGTTGCCTACGATTCCTGGGCTGCAGTCGATCTGGATGAGACCTCTACCGGCATGTCGGCGCTCGACGTTCCAGTTAACCCGCTTTTTGCCGCTAACACGAGCGCCGCGGACTATGAGGGCGGTGCGGCATATTCCGATTATTCCGATGGCTATGCCGGCAACGGTCGCATCGAGACCGAGGACTATGGCACCGCATCGAGCGATTATCTCAACGATCCGTACGCTGCCACGCCTGCACCGGAATATGACCCGGAGGCCGCGTCCGCGCCGGCGTATACCAAAAGCACGGGCGAAGAGCGCTTCGCCGATTATTACGCCGAGGAAAAGGCACTGCGTTTCTCGGAATTTCCGCAGGCAGTCAAGGTTGCCTTTATCGCCATTGTCATTGCCCTGCTCGGTGTCATTGCGTTTGAGGGATTCCGGCTGTTCTCCGGCCCCACCCAAGCGGAGTCGGAGACCCAGCAAAAAGAGAACGATGACGAGTACCTGGACATCAACACCCTCAAGGGCGACCCCAACGACGGAGACGACGAGTAGCGAGGGTTAAGGGAGGGCCGGAAGAGCCGGCGGCATGTTACGGCTCCAAAAGCCCTGCCATAAAGATGGGCAGATACAGCACGTCACCATCGCGGTGAAGATTACATTCCGCAAGTACCAGGGCGCGATCGATTCCGTAGCCCTTCGTCGCGAGCGCGTTGTCGAGCGCCGCATGGGACTTAAAGCTCTTGCCCGACTTGACCTCGATGGCAAGGACCTCCCCATCGAGCGTCTCCTCCACAAAATCGAGCTCGCCGACTTTTTTAGACGTAAAGTAGCGCAATCTGAATCCGTGGGCTTTGAGCTCTTGGGCAACGAAGCCCTCAAACGCCGCCCCCATGTTCATGCCAAAGGCGTCTTCCGCCTCCCCATCAAAAACGCCTTGGGCGACCCTTTTGGAATACGACGACATGAGCATTCCGGTGTCCAAGTAAAACAGCTTGAACAGATTTCGTTGCTCCCCCAATAAAAGGGGTACCACGGGCGCCGTTACGTTATACACGGGAAGCGCGACACCCGCCTCCGATAACCAGAGAAAATGATCTGTCACCTGCGAAAAACGTTTGACACCGTTAATCGATGACAGTTTGAATCGCTTGTTTTTGGAGCCGGCCTCGCTGGGAATCAAATCATAGATATCGCGAATAACCAAGCGTAGCTCGGGCGGAGCGTACTTTGCGATGTCATCGCGATACAGGGCGTGAAGATCGCGGTGGATGTTTCGAACCTCGTCGACATTGCGCGTCGCCAAGAAGGAATTGACCGCGTCGGGCATGCCTCCCACCACCACATACTGATGGAACAGATTGAGCAAGCGGTCATACAGGTAGCCAGGGAGCTCCCCTTCATCCTTTAGACAGCCTCTGAGCATGTCAAACACGCTGGCGCCAACGCCATTTGCCCAGCAAAACTCCTCAAAGTCGAGCGGGTACATCTGGACCTGCTCGACATACCCCACCGGCAGGGAATCGATGCCCTCGAGCTCAACGCCAAGGAGCGATCCGGTAAGGATGTATCGAAAGTCGCCGCGCTGGACCAGGTATTTGATAAACGTCACCACGTTGGGGCATCGCTGCACCTCGTCGATAACCACGACGGTCTTGTTCGCAACCATCGGCTGCGTCGCAGCGATAGACATGCGCATAAGCAGGTCGTCCGCACTTTTCGCCGCCAAAAACGAATCGCGCACGGACGCGTCGGCGATAAGGTCGAACGTCACGACATTTTCGAACGATTCGTTTGCAAAGACGTTGACCAAATATGACTTTCCTACCTGTCGGGCGCCCTTGACCAAAAGAGCCTTGTTAGGCGACGAGGCAAGCCAAGATTCAAACCGTGCTTTCGCTTTTCTCTGCAGCATAAGCGCACCCCTTATTACGTGCTGTTTTAGCACTAGGATACACTTTTCCGTGGTTGTTAGTTGATCATTTCGACACGTTTCCGAGGTTTTAAAGTGTGTATTACAACACTTTTCCATACTTTTATATGGGAAATTTCGACACTTTTTCGAATTGAAGCTTAACAGCAGGCGGCGAAATCAAGCGCCGCCCGCGCGTCATTTCGCAGGCGGCGCTTGATTTGTATCCGCGCGCGCTGATAGACTCCATCGTGCCCGCAAGGAGCGGGCGCGTTTTATCCAGAGTCGGGGTAGAGAGTTGGCTCCACGATCCCGACGCCAACCGGCCAAGAGGCACGGTGGCCCTGCCAACATCGATGAAAGGAGTCCGTATGGACAATTTCTCCGTGCGCAGTGAGCGCAACTTCCACAACCTGGCGGCCAAGCCAAAACAAATACATCTTCTGGACGAGCCGAGCGGCTATGCCTCGGCGATGGCCAAGAGCAGCCTCTCCCACCAGATGCGCTTTACGGCGCAGGTGCTCGAGGAAGAGCTCTGCGCTGCTGGCGACCCTCACGTACTGCAGATCAAGCTGCTCGGAGACGGTTCTCGCGAGCCATATAGCTGGAAGCTCTTTGCCGACGGCGTGTGCGTTGCGGACGGATCCGGCGCCTTTGCCCGCGAGTGCTTCTACGAGGGCGCCGAGGTGTTCCTGGACCTGTGCCGCGACGCCGTCGACGCGACCGAGCTGCGCCAGTGGAGCCAGAGGGAATATGAGCTGCTGAGTGCGGCGCGCGGGATTGCGGGGGTGTAGGTGGGCAGATAAGCCATCGGCAATTCCGAGATGGCAAGGGCCGAGAATTAGATTCCCGGCCCTTGTCTAGCACTGCTTTATGAGATCGAGCACCGCGGGAATATCGTCAGCGCTACGGAGTGCAACATAGGTCGGCATGCCCGGCCCAAATCCGCCCTGCGTGCGTTTGTCCTGGCACATGGCCTCCGGGTCAATCAGCTCGTCCACACTCTTTGCCAGGCCGACGGCAATCCAACCACCGTTGCTGGTCCTGCCTTCTAACACGGCGTGCAGTTTTCGCTTGCCCGACCTGAAGCCTACATAGTACTTGGCTATATAGGACTCCCACGAAGGGTTACCACTCAGAACGGACTCGCGTACCCCATCGAAAAGCTTCTGGTTGAGTCCGCCTTCAGCAAAAGTGGGGTGATCCTCTTGCAAGGTCCAGATAGGCGCCTCGTCAGACTCCCCGCGAGAGGGGCGATACTTGTCGACGACATCTGCCGGGAGGTCGGGATATTTCCATATCTCGCACGCCTCTTTCGCCAGCTCGTCCGCACGCTGCCTAATCTCCTCCTCGCCCCATTTTTCATGCGAGGCGATCGACTTGTTCAGGTAGAGCGGGCTGCATTTAAGTCCCACGTTCGGATGATTGAGCTTGTCCGAGAACGACCGGTTTGAGTACTCCTGGTTGTAGCCCGTCAGCGTAAGATTTCCTAAGTTGTTGCACAGCCTGTCGTGGATGTCTTCCCAGTTCTCGCCAAGCGATTCCTTCCAGCCGTGCTCATCATCAATCGTCTGGGGCATGACGTGCTCGATCTGGTAATCGTCAGCCGAGATAGACTCCTTCGGGTGGTGCCAGTTCTCCATGCGTTCCAGGTAATAGCGCTTTTTGGAGAAGCGGTTGTAGCAGTCGCGCGTCTTAAACTCCTCGACAAAATGCTCGTCCGTCGGGAAGTACGCAGTCATACCGCTGCTGTGGATAAGGAGCATCGCCGTAACGTACTCCTCTATATCGTCCTGCTGCTCGAGATTGCGGTACATGCCGGCAAAGAAATTATTTAGGCCCGTGGTAAGCCTGCCGCAAACCGCCCGCCTAAACAGGAACGACTCGATAGTCTCGCAGATACGTAAAAACGCATTGCGGTTTAACATATTTCCCTCGTAAACCGAGTAAAGCAGCATCAAAAGAGGCCTGATCTGCTTCACATCAAGGCTTACGATTCTGCCGAATACTTGGTGCAGGCCATCGTCTTTCTCCTCGCCAAGGAACAACCTGGCATATCTTTGCGCATATTCGCGGAGCTCCTTCAGCAGGCCCTCGGTATCCCCATCGTAGTCATCAGCGAAATAGCGTTTGAACTCGTAGTAGGCCTCGTTTTCCTTTGGCATCCTATTGGGAACCTTGAGCCACAGCCAGTACCAGATAAATGCATTGAACTCTTCTTCGCCGCCTTTTCCGAACAAGCGCTCGAGCGGGTGCCAGTAACCCTCGTAAAGCTTGGTCTGCTCGTCATTGGGAAGAGACATAAGAACGAAGTTACGAATGAGGTCAATAGGCGTGAGCGGCTTGCCCTTGGAGTTCATGGACTCAAATATGAGCTGAGCATTATCAACGCCCGCGGTGAGCTTGGTGTCGATGACCTGCACGCGGTTTAGCCCCGCCCAAAGCCTTGCAGGGTCGAATGATTTCCCGTGCATCTTTTCACGGAAGAACGCATAGTTCTCGACGATCCGATCCGATTTTTCATCTGGCACGGGAGACCTAGATACGATGGAAAACAGCGTCTCTTTATCGTCCTGCGAAAGCACCAGCTTGTAGCGCGCCAGACCGTTGTAGTCATCATCGTTAAAGAGGTAATTTTTCCTCAGCGCTGAGATCTTGAGATCGCCAAGGAAACCGGCCTTGTCGGGATTACCCTCCAGATAGTCAGCCAAAGCAGCGATCATCAACGAAAACGTCGTCATGCGCTGCTGCCCGTCAATCAGAAGCACACGCGAAATGCTCGTGGCAGAGCTCTCGGACTCGGGGATATAGAGCATCGACCCCACGAAGTGCGATACGTCATCACGACCCGCTCGCATAACGTCATCCCAAAGCACCTCGCACTCTTTTACACTCCACGAGTAAACTCGCTGGTACACGGGAATGACGAACTGCATCTTCGCCACGCCCATAAGGTCGAGCAGATTTGCCTCGGTTGCTTTCATTTGCGATTGTCCCCTTTCTTGTTTACGCTGCTTGCGTTCAGTCCTCCACTGAACGAAAGGCGCTAAAGACCAGAGCATCGAAGCACTGGAGCAACCGGGATGCTCATATCGTTAGATTCTACAACGAAAGCAAACACTTACGCCGTCATGGTGGCGCGCGATCGCTGCACGCCACTCCCCAAAATCATACGATGTCAAAAGACTGACACTTGTGTATGCCTTTTGACATTGCCACAGTCTTACGAGCTTCTTGTCTCATATGCCAAGAGCGGATATCTAGATCGCTGCCTCTCCCGCCCAAAGAAACTCGACAAGGACTGATCGAAGGGCAAATCAGACATCGAGCAAGTCGCCGACCTGCACTCAGCCTCGACAAGTGGCATCGAAAACAAGCTCGCCGGCATAGAGCTTGCGTTAAAACAAAATGAGCCCCGGCGACTTGTATCAGAGGCCATTCCCGGGGCATCAATATGCAGTGTACCTATTCATCGCCCGATGCCGGCAAGCTGTTGAGCGGCTCACCCTCACCGGCGGTGCCAAGGCGCCTCTGCATCTTCTCGATCTGCTTAAGGGTCGAAGTCAAATACCCAAGACCCTTCTTCAGTTGCTTAAGTAACTTGCCATCCTTGCGATTTCCCTTTCCGTTCTCCTTTTCGACATCTTCTTCAATGCCAGCGATGCCGCGCTGCACGGCCTCGGCTGCTTTCCGCACCAAAATGGCCCCCTCATGCGGGCAGCGGTCAGTTGCCACATCAAGAAATGCGAGAAGCCTTGAGCATTCAACGAGCACGAACTGCGCATAGTCCTCCCCCATCGACGCCGCCAGGGCAACGCCGCTAGAACCCAAAAGGCCAAACGCAGCGCCGCCGCCAGCAATTAAAGCGGTGCCACCGGCCATGCCCATGCCGCCGGCGGCCAAGGCGCCGCCGCCAGCAGCAGCAAGACTCGCATTGACGAGCGCAGCCCCGTGAAGGCCGACAAACGAGCCTCCAAAGATACCGACAGCAATATCCGGAGCCAATGCCGCGGCCACTCCTCCTGTGCCCAGGGCCGCCGCCACGGCAATGGCGCCGCCTACCAAGACCTTTGGCAATGTACCTGAGAGCTCACGGATATGCGCCCCGCATTGCTTCTCTAGGGAACGTACGGCGTCCAAATCAACCGCGTCTTGTCTCCTGGGAAATTCTCGTTTAACCCAAGATCCACTCTCCTTCAAACCTTTGTATTCCTTCTTCTCTTCATCTCCCATCTGGGAATAGAGGCGAAACTCAACCAGCTCCTGTGCAACAAGTAAGGCGCGAACTTTACCGCCTCGCCGCCGCGAAACTGTCTCAAGGGCTCCGTACGCATCTTCCTCGCTCAAAAAGTAGCCGTCTGCATCAATGCCTAGGCCATCCGCGACCGAATCCTGCCACGCGCGGGCCCAGCTCCTCTTTTGCCCTTTGCGCACTTCGTTCTTCTCGTTCCCGCAGTCGTAGTTGATGGCGGCAAGCTTCAGCGAGAAGGCAATCCTCGTCGTTTCTCTATCTAGGCTATAAAAGTGAAATCCATCGAAGATATCCTGGCGGCGCCTGGCGCGCTCAGTCCAAGCCTCGGACATTTCCTCCGCCATATAGCCCCAGTCGGCATGGAGGGCAAACGCAAGGCGTCCAACTCCAACGTAGTTTATTCGCAAGAAGAGCTTCTGGGCGAACACGACCTTGTTCCCCTCGCATTCGATACCCGCCCTGACCGCCGCCGTCGCTAGATTCGCCAAAACGAACGAAGTGCTCGAAACCGTGACCATGCGAGTGAGGACCCTGCTGTTATAGGGCATAAAATACGAAGCCTTGAGCTTGTGCAAGCCGGAAACCTTGCTCACTTCGCAACGTTCTAGCTCGGCCTTGAGCCTTGAAAGCATATAGAGACAACGAACGATAACCTCGTTGGCCACGACTGCTGGCACCTGGCTTAAAGCTTGGTCGAGGAGGCCGACTTCCGTCCGAAGGTCGAAACGAATGGGCTTGCCGTCCTCGGTTTTGAACGCCGTTCCGTTAAACAGCTTTGAGATCCATTGCTGAATGCGAATATCCTCGCCCTTATAGGCAATCTGCATGTCTTGAAAAACAGGCAGGGAGGAGAGCTCCTTTAGCAGGGACAGCACGACGCCGGGAATGCCCGTCCCCTTACCGGGGTTTGAACTAGACCCCGCCATGTCGCTCACGAGATGCATCGCCCAGAACAGAGTGCCAAACGCGATCTTCTCTGGAACGTTCCTGCCTATAAGAGGGCAGTCGGGATCGAAGGCGGTGGCAGGCAGGTCAAAGGCGACAAACCGGCCGGCTGTATCGGTACCATAGCCTTTGCCCGTGAATTGCGAGAGGATCGAACACGCAAGGCCAACCAAACTCGGGTGGTGCGAGAAATCCCGCAGATGATGTTGGAGCCCGCCGCCAAACTCGGCAGTCAGCTTGTCCGCGGCAAGAGGAAACTCTTTCTCTAGAAAGCGAATAGCGTCTTCTAGAGTTGCATCCGCCTTTGCCATACCCGCAGACTTGGCAATCGTAAGAACAAATTTACCAACCTTCTCGTCGCCCCACTCTTTGGCACCCTCTAGGTTGAAGTCTTTCTGCCAAAGGATATTCAACGCGCCCGTGAGGAGCCCGCTAACGGCTGCAAGTTCATAGTCGAGCTTCGTAGCCTTTTCAGCCCGAGGGTCAAAATCAAAAAGGACCTCCTCCCCATCGGGAGCGTCCTTAAAACCGACCAGTACGGCGCTACCGTTCAGCGGCGCAGATGTAACTTTGGGCAGTTGAGACATGGTGTAGACTATCTCGCCACCACTAAAAACAAGTTCGTCTGCCATACCGGCTTCCTCCTGCAAACGCGCAAAATCAGATTGCTCTACGCCGCCAAATCCCTCTTCGTAGAAGTATTCGAAAATCTCGGTGATGCGGTTGCTCAGAACCTCGTCGGGATAGTTCGCCACTGGCAGCCTATACACCTCATTGTGTACGATAACGCACACAGCGTCACGGGTCTCTGCCTATCCGTCCAGCGAATCATGTTAGCAAGCCGCTCTCCGACAATGGATGCCATCTCGATGTCCATACTCTTGACCTGCTTGGTCTCGGCGAGTGTCAGCGTGTCCTTAAATAGCATCTCAAGCACAGCCCTCTGATGCTGATTCCGGAATCCCTCGCGCAACCATTCCGTCCGCTTGTCGCCAAATGAGCCCCTACCTCCCCTCCGTCTTCAGCTTTAGCAGCAGGTCGCCCAGCTCGGGGCACTTGCTGGAAAGACGCGTCTGAGCTCGCTCGCCCATCCCCCACCGCTGACGGATCTCCTGGGCGCGCGGACTCACGTGATAGTCCCCGTCCATCACCTGCCTGAGCAGCTTGGCGGTCACGCGCGCATCGGCCAGAGCGCTGTGGGCGTGCCCCGTCGACTCGTCGAACTCGATGCCAAACCACGTTGCCGCGTCGCCCAGCGAGACACGCCCGTGGCTGCCCACGTCCATGATCGAGGTGTAAAACGCCTGCAGGTCGGCCCAGTCCGTAGGAAATGCGGAAAGATCGATATGCTTTGCCTGGCACTCAGTCAAAAGCTGTCGACGATCCGCCCCGCTCCAACAGACCACCTGGGCGGAGTAGCGACCGATCCAATCGCTGAGCCTTTTGATCACCATGTAGAGCGGATCGGCCATCGCAGTGTCCACGGCCGATATCCCCGTAAGCTCGCGAACGGGGAACGCAACGCCTTCGGCATATTCCGTCTGCACAAACTGCGAGAACTCGCCCATCACGTTGCCGCGGTTATCGAGCTTAACCGCGCCGACCTCGATAATCTCGTTGCGCAACCCGCGGCGCTGGCGCTGCCTTGACACCGGCGCAAACTCGAAGTCGAGCACAATCTGACGCGCAAAGTTCGTCGTATCGATAGCCGAGATACACGGCGTCTTTTTGTCTGGCACGGTGAGGGCCTTTCTCCACTGCTTGCCGCTTGCTACATAGGCGACTACGTTGCGGTAAGCGTAGCCGCCCGTGCGGACATGAAAGCGGAGCGCAATGCCACGCACCAGGCACGCGCCACGCAGACGGACCCAAGGGATCCCACCCGCTCTATTCAAATGCATGAAAAAGATTGAGGCCCGGTGACTTGAATCAGAGGTCATCCCGGGCCCATCAGAGCTCACAGAGCTCTTGGTTGCTTTGGTCTTGCTCTTCACGGCGCTTATCGAACTTTCCGAGGCACTCAAGCAGCATTCGAAGCATAACAAGTCGCTGCCATTAAGGCACTGACCTCTTGACCAAGCAACGGCGCTGCCCAGCTCTCCAGAACTTGGGCTGCCGTCGACTTTATTCTATCCGCGAGCATCTGGTTTACCAAATGGATTTTCGGTAAAGGAAGCACGGCACGCCCGCAAAACCACTACGCCCCAAGTGCCGCCATGGGGATCACCGCCACGCCGTCGTCGCGTGTGTAGGCAATGCTCCCCTTTCCAACCACAACCGCCAAAAACGCCGGCGCGGCATTCTGGGCGGCAGGATTGGAGAGCACTTTCCTCTCCAGCGCCTTGAGATTTCTCACTCCATCGTCTGCTTTCGCATCACTCAGCTTGACCTCGATGGCTCCCCAGCGCCCGTCGTGCTCAACGATCAGATCGACCTCAAGGCCCTTCTCATCTCGGAAATAATGGACACTGTTGTCGACACCGCCGTAGGTGGAAAGGAACACGCGCACGTCGCGCAGAACGAGGTTCTCAAAGAGCATCCCCAACGTTTGCATATCGCCAAGCAGCCGCTCAGGGGTAGCCCCCAGCAACGCCGCCGCAAGTGACGGGTCACAGAAGTAGCGCTTGGGGCGCACGCGAACGCGGGCCTTCGAGCGCATGGGCGGCTCCCATCCGCACAGGTCCTCGGTCAGCTTGAGCCTGTTGAAGAGGTCCAAGTACGCAGCGATGGTCCTCTCGTCGGGGCCCGCCTCACCGTACGAGGCGTCCTTTATGAGCGTCTTGTACGTGACAGCCTGGCTCTCGTTCATGGCAAGAGCTCGCAAAAGGCCGTGTGCAAGCTCGGGCGACATGCCCTCATCCAGCACGTTGACGTCGAGCACCGAGTGCACGTACTGGCTTGCCGTCTCTCGCGCAAGATCTTCCGAAAGCCCAAGATTTGCAGGCCAACCGCCCCTGCAGCACCAGCGGGCGACGTCATCCACCGTGCTCTCGCGACGCTGAGGGGCAAAACCCTCGCCCTTAAAGAGGCTTGCCAGTGACACGAGCGGCTCGCCGTCGCCCGACTCACACAGGGCCATGGGACGCATTGACAGACGGGCGATCCTACCCGTGCCGGAATGACGAACATGGCTGCGCTCCTCGCTTTTGAGCGCTGTCGAGCCCGTGAGCAAAAGTGTCCCGCGTTCGTTGCCGCTCGCGTCCACGAAGCGCCGAGCGGCATCCCAAACCTCGGGCACCTCCTGCCATTCATCGACCAGGTGTGGCGCATCGCCGATGAGCGCCAGGCTTGGGTCGACCTCTGCCGCCGCGCGCTGCGCAGGCTCATCGAGCCTGGAGACGCTCGCCGAGCGAGAGAGCGCCGTCCAGGTCTTGCCGCACCATTTGGGACCGTTGATCTCCACACAGCCAAATGCCCGCATAAGGGTGTCGAGGCGCTCCTCTATGAGCCGGGGCCTATATCCCTTTTGGGTCAATCTCTTTGGTGCATCCATAGACGGCCGTCCCTCTCTATCACGCGATATGTGAAATTACGCCATTCTCAATGCTGATTTTACGCTACATTCAATGTAGTTTTTACGCCATGACAGATGCAGTTTTTACGCTATTTTCATTGAAGGTTTTACGCTTGGCATCCTTAGCGCGACACTCGCTCAACCCCTGACCACCGAATTGCCCGAATTCCGGGATGCTGCCTCCGCTCCAAACAAAAGGCCCCGGCTCGCGATGAGCTGCCTCCCATTTCTTGAACATATGAGCTTCCGCTTGAAGGGCGATCCGGAAAGCGCAACCCATTCCGAGCATCACATCAGAGCGCGCTTGGTTATCTCCGCTCGCACATCTCGGCAAACGAAATCAGCTTGGTATCTCCCCTGTTCGCCGCGGCATCTCGACATCCCTGCGTAAAGCCGCGCTTCGAGAAGATCGCATAGCTTTTGTGCTGCCGCCTAAAGAGCTCGCTTCGGTGCACGAGCTTTTGCAGCACGTCTTCACCCGTCGGTTCATTGCGCCATTTGCACTCCGCAAACAGCGCAGTGCCCTCGCCATCGTCAACAATCAAGTCGATTTCTTCCTGCGTATGCGTTCGATTATCCGTTCCCCACCAGCGCCCGACGCTCGCCGGAACCACATCGAGCTGGCCCGCCCGTGCGAGTTCGTACACGTATTGCCTGCATATAAGCTCAAAGACCGTACCCATGTAATCCGATATGTGCGGCTCAATGCGCTTATACGCCATCTCGGCCATATCGTTTTGAATCAGCCCAATGTTCTGCGGAACAAACTTGTACCAGAACCTAAACATCTGGTCGCTCAGTAGATACACAGCCCGCTTATTGCTCGTCTCGTTTAGGGGCAGCTCGCGCTCGACAATCCCAAGCGACGCCAGCTTATCCACATAGCTCTTTACGTTACTCGCAGGGATTCCCGTGGAGCTCGCAATCTCCGAGATCTTCGAGCGCCCCTGGGCAATTGCCTGCACAATCGCATCATATTGCTCGGGATTGCGGCACTCTTGCAATAGCAGGTTACTCGGCTCCTCAAAGAGATAGCCTGTAGGAGTAAGAAAAAGACGTTTGATGTTGTCCTTGAGCGGTGCGGCAGGGTCGATTTTCTCGATATATGCAGGAATGCCGCCCGTCATGCCATAGCAAACTGCAGCGTCTTCGCGACTCATGCTCTGCCACAGGCCGAGGGTCGTCATAAAATCGAGCGGCATGATCTTAAGCTGGGCCGTACGCCTACCGTATAGCGGGCTCTCGTAGCCCAACACCTGTTCCTCCATAAACGAAAGAGACGAGCCGCATAGAATCAGCATGAGCTTGGTCTCTTTGTACAAGTGATCAATCTTGTCTTGCAACAACGAGCTGATCTCGGGATTCGATTGGGCGAGATAGGGATACTCGTCAATCACGACAATCAAACGTTCCGCGCGAGCCATGGTGGCCAATGCATCGAACGCTTCGTCAAAACTACGAAACGACACGCCTGCAGCACCAACCGAGCCTGCAAGTATCGCCTGGCTAAAGCCGTGCAGGTTTGCCTCCGCATTGGTACGACGAGCTTGAAAGTAAATAGCCTTCTTGCCTTGGATGAACTCTGTGATAAGGCGCGTTTTACCCACGCGACGGCGGCCGTAAATCACAGGCATCTCAAAGGAGCCCGTGCCATACAGTCGATTGAGCTCGGACATTTCCGCTGTTCTTCCGATAAACATAAGGCATCCTTCCTTTACGTTATAGCTAGCTATATTATACCATCCTATAATATAGCTAGCTATAACGTAATTCGACAAGCGGGCCACGCAAAAGGGGCGGTACACCACCGCACGTGGACCGTCCCGGAAAACGCATCCCGTTCTGGAGCCAAATACTGGGTCGTAGCTTCCGCCAAACATGCCATCCGGAAAGCGCGTCCCGTTCTGAGCGGCAATTCCGGGTCACAGTTTCCGCAGATACAAGGCGACAGTCCGCCGCCCTTATCACATGCTTTCAAATATGCGATCCAGAAACATAAAACAGCAGATAGAATGCTCTTTTTCAAAAAAGTACACGTCCCGAAACTTACCCAGTCTTCATATCTAGCTACCGTTCACGGTCGCCGATTACCGCCCGCCGATTCGGATGTAAAAATGTCGCCAAAAACAGGCCATCTACCTGCATGGTTAGATTTTGGTCAGCTTTTGGTCAGTTGAGCGGCAAGTTCCGGCTGATACGTTTTTGCTACCCAAAAGGAGGCGGTAGCTCATGACCCATTGCAATGACCAACTCATCGACCAACTGCTCACTCAGGCCGAGCAGGAGGGACGATGCCTTATTCCCCCGAGCACGGCGATCCGAAAAGCGCTCCTTCGACGCATGGGCGTCACGGTCGCCTCGCCCATGCCGGGGTTGTTTGCGCGAAAAACGCGCTGGGACGAACTCAACCGAGCGCAACGCCATTGCGAGATTATCCGCGCCCTTGCAATCATCCACCCCGATTGGACGTTCTGCTCGTTTTCGGCAGCATGCCTCCTGGGACTCGAAGTCTCGTGGCGGCACCTGAACGTCGCACACGTCTGCAGCTCGACAAAACCATCGGCTCGCCCGGGCGCGCATATTCAGCGGCATCAGATCGAGCCGGCCGGAGCAATCCGTCTATCCAGCACATCGGTAACGCCGCCCATCAAAACGGTAACGGATTGCCTGCTGCAGACCGGTTTTGCCGATGGCATGCCCATTGCCGATTCGGCGATCTCAAAGCTTGGCCTAACGCGAGAGCAGCTGATGGGAGCAGTCGAAAAACGAGCGGGCGCTCGCAACGGTCGCGCGGTGCGCACGGCCCTCACCACGCTCCAATATGCTGACGCGCGCGCCGAGAGCGGCGGGGAATCGGTCGCCCGCGCTGTCATGATCGAGACCGGCTTTGCACCCGACCAACTTCAATACGAGCTAACGGATCCCTTCGATTCGACCGAAAGCATGCGAACGGATTTTGCCTGGGAGCGCCAGGCGCGAGAGCTCACGCTGGGCGAACTCGACGGGCTCATCAAATATACCGACCAGACCATGCTGGCCGGACGCACCACCGCCGAGGCGCTCGTTGCCGAACGACAGCGCGAGGCGCATCTATCGCTCTACGGTCACCCTCTGCTGCGCTTTACCGTGAACGAGGTCCGCTCGGCAGGAATGCTCGCCAAAAAGCTGCAGACGGCAGGCATCCGGCAGACCGCGCTACCGACATGGCTCAACGAGGTAGACCTGTAGGGGCCGCTGAGCTTATGCCCGCCTGCCTACCAAACCGGGATACGCTTTCCGGTCGGAAGCTCCCGCGGAAACCATGTCCCAGACTGAGTGCTCAAAACGGGATGCGCTTTCCAGATGGCATGCCTAGCGGAAACCGTGTCCCGGAATCAAGGCCTAGAACGGGACACGCTTTCCGGTTGAACGCCCAGCGGAAACTACATCCCGGAATAGACGCTCAAACTGGGATGCAGTTTCCAAGTGAATGACAACCGGAAAGTGCGTCCCGGAATAGGAGCTCGGAACGGGATGCGCTTTCCTGACGAAGCTCCTTGCGGAAAGCGTGTCCCAGAATGAAGACTCAGAATGGGATGCAATTTCCGCCTGAAGGCGATTCGGAAAGCATATCCCGTTCTGGCATCGAATTCCGGGTCGCAGTTTCCGGTTGAGAGCTGTTCCGGAAAGCGCATCCCATTCCAGGCGCGGATTCCGGGACGCAGTTTCCGCTTGAGGCTTCAACCGGAAAGCGCATCCCACTCTGGAGCCGAATTCCGGGACACGCTTTCCGCTAGGGACTCAAGGGGAAAATGCATCCCATTCTGAACATCGAATCCGGGACGCAGTTTCCGCATGCGGCCCCATTGGGAAAGTTCATCCCGTTCTGAGCGCCAATTCCGGGATGCTGCCTCCGCTCCAAACAAAAGGCCCCGGCTCGCGATGGAGCTGGGGCCAAAGGCGCAGCGTATACAGTTGATGTTGAGCGCGGACGGCAGTCAGCAATGGCCGCCCGCGCTCTACCCTACCCGCGGTTACGAACGCGGCTGTACGGCGTATCCACCATGGGCAGATCCGGACGCAGTTTGCCGTCAAACGCGCGGAAGGCGTTCTGCACGGCGGGCGCCGTGGGGATCGTTGCGATCTCGCCGATGCCCTTGCCGCCGTATGCCACGGGCAGCAGCTCGTCCTTCTCCACGTAGATGGCGTGGACATCAGGAATCTCGGGCGCACGGAACAGTCCGAGCGTACCGTACCTTGCCTGGGGCACGCAGTCCTTGAGCGGCCAGTTCTCGGTCAGCGCATAGCCCATACCCATGAGCACGCCGCCTTCGATCTGACCCTGGATGGAGATGGGATTGACCACCTTGCCGGAATCGTGCGCGGCATAGACCTCGCTCACGCGGCCGTCATCATCCAGAATGACCACATGCGTGGCAAAACCGTAGCAGATGTGGCTCTTGGGGTTGGGAACGTCGGCGCCCAGCTTGTCGGTCGGCTCCAAATACACGTAGCCAAACTCGCATCCCTCGAGCGCCTTGATGGCGGTCGCGGGATCTTGAGGATACATACCCTGGCCGGCGACAAGCTCCTGCGTGCGCAGCTGATAGGCGCGACCGTCGTCGTACTCGATCTTGACGCCGTCGCCATGCGCGCTCACGGGAGCATCGGGCGCAGGCTTGCCGGCCTCGATGCCAAGCATGGCATCGCGCAGTAGGAAGGCGGCGCCGCGCACGGCCTCGCCGGTCACGACCGTTTGACGCGAGCCAGACGTGGTGCCGGAGTCGGGAGCGTTCTCGGTGGAGCACTCGCCGTTGGCGATGCAGCTCAGCGGCAGACCGCACGCCTCGGCAACGTCCTGCAAAAAGACGGTGTTGCAGCCCTGGCCGATGTCGGACGTGGCGGCATAGACCACAGCCACGCCGTCCTCGATGCGAATCTTGCAGCGGCCGGCATCGGGCAGGCCCACGCCCACGCCGGCGTTCTTCATGGCGCAGGCGATACCGGCGTGTCCGGGATGCGCATAGTAGGCATCTTTGACCTCGAGCAGCGTCTCCTTAAGCGCCGTGGAGCAGTCGGCAATCTGACCGTTGGGCAAAACCTCGCCCGGCTCGATGGCATTACGGTAACGAATCTCCCACGGGTCCAGGCCGACCTTCTCTGCCAGCAGGTCGATCAGGCTCTCGAGTGCAAACTCGGACTGACAGACGCCGAAACCGCGGTACGCGCCGGCGGGCGGGTTGTTGGTGTAGTAGCCAAAGCCGCGAATGTCGGTGTTCTGGTACTTGTAGGGGCCGACGGCATGCGTACAGGCGCGCTCGAGCACCGGGCCGCACAGCGATGCGTAGGCGCCGGTATCAAAGTTGATCTCGCAGTCCAGGCCGGTAAAGTTGCCCTCGGCGTCGCAGCCCAGCGTAAAGGTGCCGTCCATGGCATGACGCTTGGGATGGAACGCGAGCGACTCGGCACGCGTGAGCTTGCACTTCACAGGACGCTGGAACTTATATGCGGCGAGCGCGGCCAGATGCTGGATGGACACGTCCTCCTTGCCGCCGAAGCCGCCGCCCACGAGCATGGTCTCTACAACCACGCGCTCGGGCTCGTTATCCCAGCCAAACATGTGGGCACACTCTTTGCGCGTGTCGTAGGCACCCTGGTCGGTCGACTGCACCTTGACGCCGTTCTTGTACGGGAAGGCGACGGCGCACTCGGGCTCCAAGAAGGCATGCTCGGTAAAGGGCGTGGTAAAGCGCTGCGTCACGGTGAACGCGCTCTCCGCCAGCGCCTTGGCAGCGTCGCCGCGCGTCACGTGACGGCTCTGGCACACGTTGTCCTTGAGCTCCACCGTGTTGCCAAAGGCAAAGAAGCTGTCGTGCAGGCGCGGGGCATCGGCAGCCCTGGCCTCGACAATGTTACGCACGGGCTCCAGCGGCTCGTAATCGATCTTCACGAGCTTCTTGGCCTTCTCGAGCGTCGCCTCGTCCTCGGCAACCACCAGCACGATGGCATCGCCCACGCAGCGGGTGATATCGCCCTGGGCGATCATGACGTCCCAGTCCTGGATAAGGTGGCCGACCTGGTTGACCGGCACGTCCTCGGCGCGCAGGATGCCCACCACGCCGGGCAGGGCCTCGGCCTTGGAGGTATCGATGGAGAGCACGCGAGCGCGCGGATACTTGGAGCGCACGGCGCTGGCGTAGGTCAGACCCGGCTGATCGAGCTCGTCGATGTCGTCGGGATACTTGCCCTCGCCGAGCACCTTCTTGCGCACGTCGATACGGAAGGCGCGCTTGCCCACGCCGTAGTCATCGCCGCGCTCCAGGTCCTCGTCGATCTGCTTTTCGCCGCGGAGCACCGCAGCGGCCAGCGAGATGCCCTCGATAATCTTTTTGTAGCCGGTGCAGCGGCAGACGTTGCCGCGGATGGCGTACTTGATCTGCTCCTCGGTGGGCTCGGGGTCCTCGGCGATGAGCGCTGCACCCGCCATGACCATACCGGGGATGCAAAAGCCGCACTGCACGGCTCCCACGGCGCCAAAGGCGTACACAAAGGCCTCGCGCACGTCCTCGGGCAGGCCCTCGACGGTCACGATGTTGCGGCCGGCGGCAAGGGCGGTGGTCAGTACGCAGGCCTTGACGGCCGCACCGTCCACATGGATGGTGCAGGTACCGCAGGCGCCCTCGGAGCAGCCGTCCTTGGCGGAATGGATGTGCAGGTCGTCGCGCAGGTAGCGCAGCAGCGGCTTGTTCTGCGTCGTTGTGCGCTCCACGCCGTTAACGGTAAAAGTGAATTCCTGTGCCATGGTGATTCCCTTCTACACGGCAGCGGCGATGCCGGTGCGGTCGTGAATGGCGCCATGCGGGCAAACGACGGCGCACATGCCGCACGACAGGCAGTCCGTGCCGTCGATATGGGCGCAGTTGTCCTCGATGCGGATAGCGCCGGCAGGGCACTTTTTGGCGCACATGCCGCAACCGATGCAGCTCGTGTCGCAGATCTTGCGCGCAATGGCACCCTTGTCGGTGTTATTGCAGCGCACCAGGATGTTCTGGTAGCCGGGAACGAAGGCAATCACGCGCTGCGGGCACGCCATGCCGCACAGGCCGCAGCCCGTGCACTTTGAGCGATCCACGCGAGCGATGCCATCGACCAGCGCAATGGCACCGTGGGGGCAGGCCGTGACACAGGCGCCACAGCCAATGCAGCCTTCGCTGCAGCGGGCGTCGCCGCTTGCGGAGGCGCAACCGCTTCCGCAGGCAACGTAGGCCACGTTATGTTGAATGGATTTGGCCATAAGAGACTCGCCTATTTCTTAAGAAGGTACGAATAGTTGTCGCGCACAGCCCTGATGGTCAGGCGGACGGCCTCGGGAAGACCGGTGTTGACGGCATCGACCGAGACAGTGCGGACCGTGCCGGCAACGCGGACCTTAAAGTGATCCTCGTCCACGGCCAGGAAGCCCTCATTCTCGGAGTTCTCCATGTCCTGCTCGCTCCAGAACAGGGTGAGCTTGTCCTTGTAGGGACGGCCCTCCTGATAGGGGCAGAACACAGCGCAGTTGCCGCACTCGTTGCACATGCCGTCGACGTGGACGACCTGATGCTTGGCCAGGCCCGGCACCTTAATTGCCACGTTGGCGCGGTTGGGGCACACGTCGCAGCAGACCTCGCACACCGAGCCGCAGCCCAGGCAGCGAGTCTTGGTGCAGTTGCGTTTGTCGCGGCAGAGCGTGCCCTTGCGCTCGTAGCAGGTGTCCTCGCGACCGGCCTGCTCGTTGCAGTCGGCGTACTTGTTAAAGTCCACGCCGGCGATGGCACGGGCGACCTCGGCGGCGTCGGCGATAGCCTCGACCACGGTGGCCGGACCGCGACGGCAGTCACCGGCAGCCCAGACGCCCTCGACGCCGGTGGAGGTGGCGGCAAGGCGGCCGCGACGGTCGTGCTCGACGCCCGCGGCATCGTACAGGCTGGCATCGATGCCCTCGCCCACGGCACAGATCACCGTGGTGGCAGGCAGCTCGACGGTCTCGCCCGTGGCGACGGGGCTGCGACGGCCGCTTGCATCCGGCTCGCCAAGCTCCATAACGTCGCAGGTCAGCACGGCGCCGTTAAGTGCCTTGGGCGCCAGCAGCTCGCAGAACTCAACGCCGTCGGCAAGAGCAAGATCGAGCTCTTCCTCGTCGGCAGGCATCTGCTTCTTGGTGCGGCGATACACCAGGCGCACGTTCTTCACGCCTGCCAGGCGCTTGGCCACGCGGGCAGCGTCCATGGCGGTGTTGCCGGCGCCAATGACCACGACGTCCTCGCCCAGCTCGAGTTTCTCGCCCTTCTTGGCGGCCTCGAGGAACTCCAGCACGTCGAGCTCGGCACCCTCGCCCAGGCCCGCAGAGCCGGGCATCCAGGCACCGGTGGCCACGACCACGTCGGTAAAGCCCTGGGCCTTGAGCTCGTCAATGGAATCAACGCGAGCGTTGAGCTGCACCTTGGCACCAAAGGCCAGGCAGAGCTCGGCGTCGTGGGAGATATCGTCGCTCGCGATACGGAACTCGGGAATCACGTGACGGACCACGCCGCCGAGAGAGTCGCGGGCCTCAAAGATGGTGACGGGCACGCCGGCGCGCGTCAGGAAGAACGCCGTCGCCAAGCCGGCCGGGCCGCCGCCGATAACGGCAACGTTGCGCTCGCCGTCGTTGGCGATGGCCTGGGCGCGCAGCTTGGGCAACACGGCGGTCATGGCCTCGCGGGCGGCCTTGAGCTTGCTGGCGCGGATCTGGGCGCCCTCGGGCTCGTAGAACGCGCGCTCGCAGGCACGGCCGCAGGGATGCGGGCAGATGGTGCCGGTAATGAACGGCAGGGCGTTGCGCTCGATGATGATGTTGAGTGCGTCCTCATAGCGGCCCTCGTCAACAGCCGCCAGGTAGGCGGGAATATCTTGCTGGATGGGGCAGCTCGTGCGGCACGGCGTGGTAAAGCAGTCGGAAAGCGGGCTCTTGCCGGCGACCTTGCGGTCGGGCAGCGGGCGCAGCGGCTTCTTGTAGAGCGGGTTGGTGAGCGAGTCGGTCTGGATCGCGGTCACGGCCTCGAGAGAGACGCCCGCGAACGGCTTGCCGTCCAGATCGGTAAACTCGCCAGCCATCTGGCTAAAGCGCTCGTAGCCACCGGGCTTGAGCACGTCGGTCGCCAGGGTGACAGGCCAAATGCCGGCATCGTACAGGGCGCGGATGTTGTAGACCGTAGCACCGCCGGAGTAGCTGATGCGCAGCTTGCCATCGAACTGCTCGGTAATGCGACGGGCGGCCTCGATGGTCAGCGAGAACAGCGAACGGCCCGACATGTACATCTCGGTGGAGGGCAGCTCGTCCCTGGTCACGTCGACGGGGAACGTGTTGGTCAGCTTGACGCCAAACTCCAGGCCGTGCTCGGCGCACAGGGCAATCAGGCGCTCGAACATGGGCACGGCGTCGGCCCACTGCAGGTCCTCGCGGAAGTGCGTGTCATCGAAGACGATGTAGTCAAAGCCCAGCTCGTTGAGGCGCTGGCGGGCAAACTCATAGCCCAGCAGCGTGGGGTTGCACTTGATGTAGGTGTTGAGGCCCTTCTCGGTGATCAGATAGGTCGCGATGCGCTCAATCTCCGCCGGCGGGCAGCCATGCAGCGTGGACTCGGTAATGGAGTTGGAGACGCGTGCCGGGATGGACTCGACAAACGCGGCATCGACATGCTCAAACTTGTCCAGGTTAGCGAGCGCCCACGTGCGGCACTCGTTCCAGACGTCGGAGCCGCTGGCGTCCTTCATGCCCTCGATGTACGCATCGACCTTGGGGCTCTTAATGCCCTCCAGGTCATAACCCACGGACATGTTGAAGACAAAGCCGTCCGGGCTGCCCAAGCCGTACTCGCGAGCGATCAGGTGGCAGGCGAACCATGCCTTCACGTACTCGGCAAAGGCCTGCGGAACCTCGAGCTCGGTCGACCACTCGCAGTTGTAGCACTCGTCCTGCGCCACAATGCAGGGTTTGTTCACACACTTGGAGAGCTCCTCGCCATCCATAACCTGAACGGTCTTGAGCTCAAAGAAGCGGGAACCGGCCACATAAGAGGCCACGATGTTCTGGGCCAGCTGCGTATTGGGACCGGCGGCCGGGCCAAACGGAGTCTCGATGCGCTCGTCAAAAATGGGAAGCGCGCCCTCCTGGTTGGCCGTGACCATCTTACGCACGCCAAAGATGGCGTCCTGGGTCTTGTGCTCCTCGATGATCCAGTTCATCAGCTGCGAAAACGGGATCGGCCTCATGATGTCGCTCATAGTGAGCTCCTCTCTGTAACGCCCGGCGAGACCGCGCGGCGGGCGCAAATACGGTGTAGCGCTAGCACAGCGCCGGCGACCCCGCGGAGGCCGCCTATGCGCGCGTCGGATGCGGCGAAACATCCGACGCGCGCGAATCTCCAATTGGAATTAATACACGCGATCGTTGAGCGTGCTCCAGAGCTTCTTGGACTCGGCCATGGTCCACGCGTTGATCTTGTCCTCATCAATCCCAACGAACTTACGATCCTTATACAGGACGCGGCCGTTGATGATGGTAGTGCGGCAGTTTTTGCCCATCATGCCAAAGAGCATGTGGCCGTCGATGTTCTCCTCGCTCAGCGGCGTAAAGGGCTTGTAGTCCATGACGATGACGTCGGCGGCAGCGCCGGCCTCGAGCACGCCGAGCTTGCGATCGAAGTACTTGCTCGCCATCTTGGCGTTGTTCTCGAACAGCATCGTCATGGCCTCGCACCAGCCCACGTTGGGCATGGCGGCGTTGTGGCGCTGAATGATCAGAAAGACCTTGAGGCTCTCGAGCATGTCGTGGGTGTAGGCGTCGGTGCCCATGCACACGGGGATGCCGCGGCGGAAGAACTCGAGCACGGGGGCGCAGCCCACGGCGTTGCCCATATTGGATTCGGGGTTGTTAACGAGCCAGGTGCCGGACTCCTTGACGATGTCCATCTCGGCGGGCGTCACGTGGATGCAGTGGCCGAGCATGGTGTCGGGACCCAGCAGGTTGTGCTGCAGCAGGCGCTCGACGGGGCTGATGCCACCGCGGTTGAGGCGGGAGTCCCACACGTCATTCATGCCCTCGCACACATGGATGTGGAAGCCGGTCAGGCCGTTGTTGGCCTCGGCCATCTTATCCATGGTCTCGTCCGACAGCGTAAAGGTGGCGTGACCGCCAAACATGGCGGCGATCATGCGGTTGTCGTTATCGCGACGCTCCTTGGCGGCCCACTGGGCAAACTCGGCGTTCTCGGCAATGGCCTGGTCGCATTTTTCCTGACCGCGGCGGTCGGAGACCTCGTAGCACAGGCACGAACGCATGCCCAGCTCCTGAGCTGCATCCTTAATGGTAAAGAGGCTGCCTGGGAGCTCGCAGAAGCTCGCGTGGTGATCGAAGATCGTTGTGACGCCATCGCGGATGGAGTCCAGAATCGTGGCATAGGCGCTGGCCTTGGTGCCGTCGAGCGTCAGGTTGTCATCGATCTTCCACCACTGCTGCTCAAGATTCTCCAGGAAGTTGGTGGGGTTGCAGCCCTTAATGGCAAGGCCGCGAGCCAGACCCGAGTAGATGTGGGTGTGGCAATTGATGAGTCCGGGCATGATGAGGTTGCCCTGGGCGTCGACGTACTCGGCATCCGGGTACTTGGCCTTGAGCTCGCACTCGGGACCTACTTCGACGATCGTATCTCCGTCAATGGCGACCGCACCGTTGGGAATGAACGGGGTCTGAGCGTTGCGGGTAAAAACGGAACCGTTAGCGACCAGAAGCATGAATGCTCCCTTCAACATCAGGGGCGGGGTTTGACACCTCTGACATGGCGGAGTGCGAAGCGCCGGCCTACACCGGAAACGGGCCCTCTCCCGTCAACGCTTCACCAAAGGGACAAACCCTTTGAAGTGCGGCTTGGCGCCGCATGACGTCGGCGGACGAGGCGATGCGCCCGCCGACGAATAGCACCGAATTGGTTACTTCTTGCTCTCGGGCAAGACCAGATCCACGGCAGCGTCCTTGGCAGCATCGATGTGCTGAGCCACGACCGGCGTCTGCGGAAGGATCAGGTTAAGGACAATGGCCATGATGGCGGTGGGGGTTACGGCATTGGAGCCGATGACGGTGGATACCCAGGCGGGCATACCCTCGCCGGCAAGGCAACCGCTGGCCATCCAGATACCCAGGCCAAAGACGACGGAGGTGCCGACGATGGTGGTAGTGCGCTGTGTGAGGCCCTCGCGGGTGAACATGCGCACGCCGTTCATGGTGATGGTGCCAAAGACGCCGACGGTCGCGCCGCCGATGACGGGCTGCGGGATAGCGGAAAGGACGGCAGAGAGCTGCGGGAACAGACCGGCGATGGCAAAGACGGCCGCGATGATCACAAAGACCCACTTGTTGACGACCTTGTTGGAGCAGATGATGCCCACGTTCTGGCCAAGGGCGCTGGTGGGAAGACCGCCCAGCAGGCCGCCGACCATAGAGGTGAGGCCCTGGGACACGATAGCGCCGGAGAGCTCGCGCTCGGTGGGCATACGGTCGATGGAGCCCAGGCAGGCGGCGGAGACGTCGCCGATAACCTGGATGGCAACCATGGGGAACACGACGGCGAGGGTAATGCAGACCTCGGGATCAAACTCGAGCGCATAGGGCATGAGCTTGGGAAGGGCGAAGACCTGAGCGGTGGCGACGCTTGAGAAGTCGATCATGCCAAAGGGGATGGAGACGATCATGCCAACGATCATGCCAAAGAACACGGATCCCAGCTTGAGCGTGCCCTTGCCAAAGTTGGCGAGCGCAAAGACCACGGCGAAGGTGATAAGAGCGACGCACCAGGCCTGCGGGGTGCCCCACAGCGGCGTACCCATACCGCCGGCCATATACTTGACGGCCGTGGGATACAGCGAAACGCCAATGGAGAAGATGACCGTACCGGTCACGACGGGCGGGAACAGCCACTTAATCTTGCTGTAGGCCAGACCAAAGAGGACCGCGACGGCACCGCCGACAATCTCGCCGCCCAGCAGCGCGCCAAAGCTAAAGCCCGAGGCGCCCATGGCCTGCAGGGCCGGGAGGAACGCGAACGAAACGCCCATGACGATGGGCAGGCCGCCGCCGATGCGACGGAAGGGGGCAAAGGCCTGAAGGGCCGTGTCGATCGCCGAAAGAATGAGCGCGACCTGGATGATGTCGGTGCTCTGCTGGCTATTAAAGCCGTAGACGCCGGCCATGATGACAGCCGGGGTGATGATGCCGGCAAACGATGCCAGTACGTGCTGAAGGGCACACGGGATCATTTCCTTAACGGGAGGCATGCCTTCACGAGTGAACAGGGCTTCAGTGCCGTTCGTAACCGTCTCCTGGGTCATTTGACCACCAATCCTCGAAATAGTTGTTTTCGCATCTAACGCTCTATTGTGACGCAGTGCGGGGTTGAGGTTGTGCCTTCGTTGCATATCGTATTAAAGATGATTCTCATTCTCAATAATAATTTTTTGTTATCAGACTATTCTTCAGCTGAGATAATGCATTTCCGCAGTTCAGGAAAGTGTCTGGTCAAAATAGCATCTAACTTTTCTTTTGGTCAACCGTTTACCGCCAAAATCATACCGTTCGTCTGCATTACGTCATGTACCTGCGGATATACGAGATGATGAGCAGCGTGTTACCATGAGAAAAAATTGTTATGAAACTTCCGCTTTCACCCAAAGGAGTTGCCCGTGAACGAGACCGTACGTCGCTTTTTGCCGATGGTCGATTTCCTGGAGCAGATACTCGGCAAAAACAGCGAGATCGTGCTGCACGATTTCTCGGATCCCGACCACGCCATCGTCGATATTCGCAACGGCATCGTGAGCGGCCGTAAGGTCGGCGGTCCCGCCACCGATCTGGCGCTCAAGATCATGCACGACCCAAAGTATCGCGACCTGCCGTTTATTACGGGCTATGAGGGGCGCGGTGCCGGTGGCAAGACGTTGGAGTCAGCGACGTACTTTATCCGCGAGGATAAAGAGATCGTCGGCATGCTCTGCGTCAACACCGATCTCTCGACCGTGCGCTCCATCAACGCCATGGCACAGCAGCTCATGGCCTGCTTCGACGCGGCGCCGACGCGCACGGAGCCCGCCCCTATCGAGGTCGAAAGCCTTTCGGAGTCCACACAGGAGCTCATCGACCGCAGCATTGCCGAGTTGCTGAGCGCGCGCGGGCTGGATGTAGCGTCGCTTGGCCAGAGCGACCGCGTGGACGTCATTCGCCACCTCAACGGCAACGGCGTGTTTATGCTCAAGGGCGCCGTGGCCTGCGCCGCCACCGCGCTGGGCATCTCGGAGCCCAGCGTCTACCGCTACCTGCAAAAAGTTCGCAAGGAGGGCTAAACGTGATCCCTTGGGGACGAAGGGAAACGGATCATTTTTGTCGCATCGCTTGACAAAAGACCCTGCAGCTCGCACGCGCTGCAGGGTCTTTTTGCATGTCATGTTTAGTTGTTACCAACACCTTAGAGAGCGGCGACAACCTCGATCTCGACCAGACCGCCAGCCGGAAGGGCGGCAACCTGGAAAGCGCTGCGCGCGGGGAACGGAGCCTCGAACTT
Organism: uncultured Collinsella sp.; assembly: GCA_938023705.1. Taxonomy (GTDB): domain Bacteria; phylum Actinomycetota; class Coriobacteriia; order Coriobacteriales; family Coriobacteriaceae; genus Collinsella. The sequence continues at coordinate 3,006 of CALJDJ010000006.1, read as the reverse complement.
GGAGGCGTAAATCTCGTTCACGGCGGCAAAGTCGGCGATGTCGGCCAGGTAGACCGTGGTCTTGACGACATCGGCAAACGTGGCGCCGGCAGCGGTCAGCAGAGCCTCGACGTTGGCGAGGGACTGCTTGGCCTGGGCCTCGACACACTCGGGCAGCTTGCCGGTCGCGGGATCGATGCCCAGCTGGCCGGACAGGAACACCATGTTGCCAGTCTGGATACCGGGGGAATACGGGCCGATGGCTGCGGGTGCGTTATCGGAAGACACGACGGTCTTGCTCATGTTTTTCTCCTTACAAGTAAAAGGGAACGGGAGCGCGGCGTTCACACCGGGAGGCACAGTTCGGTCTGAACACCGCGCTTGATTGGGATAGTACTCAAGGTTTCCGCGCGATGCAAGATTATTATCACGTTGCGAGAATATTTTATCGCCCAACGGTTTCCCCGGACCGCTGAACGGTTCTCATGTGGAGCAGCCAGTCCAAGCTGCTGAAGACTTTATCCCGCTTAGAGCACGGGCATCGCCTGCCGCGACGGCACCACTATACTTTTGAGTATCTGAGCATTTTGAAAGGCAGGATATGACCGCAACCGCCAGTCGAACCACCAACCGCAGACCCGAGCTTTTGGCGCCCGCCGGAGGGCCCGAGCCCTTTGCCGCCGCGCTCGCCGCCGGGGCAGACGCCATCTACTGTGGCATGGGCAGTTTCAACGCCCGCCGCAAGGCCACGAACTTTACCGACGAGGCCTTTGAGCAGGCTTGCCGTGCTGCACACCTGGCCGGCTCGCGCGTCTACGTCACGGTCAACATCGTCATCAAGGAATCCGAGATGAGCGATGCGCTGCAGCTCATCCATCGCTGCTCCACGCTGGGCGCCGACGCCTTCATCATCCAGGACTGGGGCCTGTTCTTTGAGGTCAAGCGCACGATGCCCAGCATCGAGACGCATATCTCGACCCAGGCGAACATCCACGACGACCGCGGAACCATCTGGTGCCGCGAGCAGGGTGCCGACCGCGTGACCCTCTCGCGCGAGCTCTCCATTGACGAGATCGCCACCATCCACGACGCCGCGCCCGATGTTGACCTTGAGGTCTTTAGCCACGGTGCCATCTGCTTTTGCTACTCGGGCCTGTGCCTGCTTTCGAGCTTTGCCATGGCGGGCCGCTCGGCCAACCGCGGCATGTGCGCTCAACCCTGTCGCCTGCCTTACGAGCTGATCGACGAGAACGGCCGCTCGCTCTCCCCTGCCGGTCGCGAGCGCGCGCTGTGCCCGCGCGACACCAACACTTCGCAGCTTGTTCGCCGTCTGTATGACGCCGGCGCCGCATCGCTCAAGCTCGAGGGCCGCATGAAGGCTCCCGATTACGTGTATTCCATCGTCGACGTGTATCGTCATCAGATTGATGACATGCTGGCCGGAACCACCGTTGCCAAGGACGAGAAAGCCGCCCGCCAGCGCCAGCTCAAGCGCTGCTTTAACCGCGACTTTACGCACGCCTATCAGGACGGCACCTCGGGCGACGAGATGATGAGCTATGAGCGTTCCAACAACCGCGGCCAGATCGTGGGCACGGTGCTGGGCAGCCGCCCGGCCAACCGCGATGTGCGCGGCCTTAAGCCCGACGACCGCCGTCGCCGCGCCGCCATCGCCCGCATTGAGCTGTTTGAGCCCGTGGGCAAGGGCGACCTGCTGGAGCTTCGCCACGATAACGAGTTTGACCAGTTCCTGACCACCATTGCCGCCGATGATGCCGCAGCCGGTGAAGTCATCGAATGTCGCGTACCCCGCAGCATGCCCGAGGGCTGCCGCGTCCGCGTGATTCGCAGTCAGCGTGCCATCGACGCCGCCGGCGCCGCGCTCAAGCGCGATGTGCTGCGCCGCCGAGCTGTTGATGTGTCCGTCGTGGCGCGTCTGGGCGAGCCGTTTACCGTTACGCTCACCTGCTGCGACGACCCTTCGCTTACGGCCACGGCCACGGGCTTTACCGTCGAAGCCGCCAAGACCCGTGCGGTCGAGGCGTCCGATCTGGTTGAACACGTCGGCCGCATGGGTTCCTCTCCCTTTGAGGCTGCAAGCTTTGAGGTGGCACTCGATGAGGGCTGTGGCATGGGTTTCTCCGCCGTACATAAGGTGCGCGCCGCCGCTTGCAAGGCGCTGGAAGAGGCCATTCTGGCGCCGTACGCGGAGCGCGCGAAAACGCTCGAGCTGCCGGCGATTGTCACCAGTGATTCCCGCCCCGCGCCCGAGCACTACCGCGACGAGCCGCAGATCTGCGCCACCGTCACCTCGCTCGAGGCCGCCGAGGCAGCCCGCGCGGAGGGCGCAACGCGCATCTACATGACCACCGACGTACTCGACGCGTCCGGGCTCTCCCCCACCGACGCATTTGAGCAGGGTATCGTGCCCGTACTCGACGAGGTCTGCCGCGCCGTTGACCACGTCCGCGTCGATCCCTGGATCAATGCCGGAGCCACCGTCGCCGTCGGCAATATCTCCGAGCTCGCCGTAGCCGCGCGTGCCGGCGCCACGGCCGAGATTCGCTCTTGCCTGCCTGTGCACAACACGCCTTGCATGGAGGCACTTGCCGAGCGCGGAGCCGGCGCGTTTTGGCTCTCGCCCGAGATCACGCTCGACGAGATCGTCTCGCTCGGCGCCGCCGCGCCCGCGGCTCTGGGCATCACCGTCTTTGGCCGCCCGCGCGTCATGACAAGCGAGCATTGCATTCTGCAGGTTGCCAACGGCTGCATCCACGATTGTGCCAACTGCCGCCTGCGCGCCCGCAAGCTGTCGCTCAAGAATATCGACGGCAAGGTCATGCCGGTGCGCACCGACATCCACGGCCGCTCACGCCTGTACGACGCCTACCCCATCGACCTTACGCCCCAGGTACCACAGCTGCTCGACGCCGGCGTCCGTCGTCTCATGGTGGACGGAACGCTGCTCGAGGCCGATGAGATTGGCCGTGCCGTCGCTCGCGTCCGTCGCGCTGTCGAGGCGGCTCA
>CALJDJ010000005.1 GCA_938023705.1 uncultured Collinsella sp. | reverse complement strand
TGGTGCCGCAGCAGCCGCAGGTCTCAAGGCCCATCTCTTCCAGAATGTTGGCCACACTGTCGCCGATGGCGGGGGTAGGTGCCAGCGACAGGTCGACAATGCCCTTCTCGACACCCAGACGATGGGCGGCCTCGCGGCTCATGAGCTCGCCGGCACGGGTGATTTTAAAGGCAGTCTGCTTAATCTTCTCGGCGACTTCCATCATCGATGCGGAATCGGGCAGTTTCTCCAGGGCTGCGGCCATCACGCCGGGGCCCGAGACGCCTACGTTGATGACGGCGTCGGCCTCGCCGCCGCCGTGGACGGCGCCCGCCATAAACGGGGAGTCCTCGACCATGTTGGCAAAGCAGACAAACTTGGAGGCGCCGACGGAATCCTCATCGGCCGTAAGCTTGGCGGCATCGATGATGGTCTGCGCTGCCATGAGCACGGCGTCCATGTTGATGCCGGCGCGCAGGCTGGCGACGTTGACGCTGGAGCAGACGCGGCTGGTGGTAGCGAGCGCCTGGGGGATGGACTGGATGACGCGGCGGTCGGCGTCGCCGATGCCCTTTTGGACGAGCGCGGAGAAGCCGCCCAGGTAGTCGATGCCGAGCGTCTCTGCCGCGCGGTCGAGGGCGTGCGCGATGGGGGTGAGGTCCTCATCCTTGCAGCATGCGGCAATCTGCGCCACCGGGGTGACGGAAACGCGCTTGTTGACGATGGGGATACCGTACTCGCGCTCGAGGTTCTCGGCGGTCTCGACCAGGTGCTCGGCCGTGTGCGTCACGTGGTCGTAGATCTTCGTGCACATGCGGTCGAGGTTCTCGTCACCGCAACCCATGAGCGAAACACCCATGGTGATGGTCCTGATGTCGAGGTTCTGCTCCTCAACCATGCCGCGGGTTTCCGCGATTTCTGCGGGCGTGATCGCCATCCTTGCGCTCCTATCTGCCAAAACGAGCATAGTCTTATCTATTCTAACGTGCCGCACGTGCCAAGTGACGCATGCGGCACGTTTTGGTGCACGGTTGTTTCCGTTGTGTTACTGCCCAAAGACCTCTTCGGCGATGCGCGCGCTTTCGGCGGCATCCTTGGCATAGTAGTCCGCGCCGATCTGCTTGGCGTATTCGGGGGTGAGCACGGCGCCGCCCACGATGATCTTGACGCCCGGAACCTCGGTATGGAGCAGCTTGATGGTCTCTTCCATGGCGACGACCGTGGTAGTCATAAGCGCCGAGAGGCCGACGAGCTTAATATCGCGCTCCTTGACGGTCTTGAGTACCTCCTGCGGATCGACGTCGCGGCCCAGGTCAAAGACGGTGTAGCCGTAGTTGTCGAGCAGCATTTTGACGATGTTCTTGCCAATATCGTGGATGTCGCCCTTGACGGTGGCCACGCAGATCTTGCCCTTGTCGGCGATCTCGCCGGCGGGCATCAGGCGCTTGATGGTGTCGAAGCCCACGCGTGCGGCTTCGGCCGAGGCCATAAGCTGCGGCAAGAAGAACTTGCCCTGGTCAAAGAGGACGCCAACCTCGTTGAGGGCGGGGATAAAGTGATTGTTGATAAGGTCCATGGCGTCGTGGTCTGTCAGCAGACGCTCGGTCTCGGCAGCGATCTCGCCTTTGCGGCCCGAGACGACCATTCGACGAATCGGGTCGTCGTTGCCGTCGGTGCCGGCGGTGCCGGCAGCGGGCGCGGCATCACTCGATGCGGCCTGAGCCGCTGCCGGGTTGGCGGCGATCTTGTACGGATCGGTCCAGCCGGCATAGCGCTCGATGTATCCGGTCGAGCCCTCGTCCTCAACGCTCAGGACGCGATAGCTGTAGACGGTGTCCATAAAGCGCTTGGAGCCCGGGTTCATGATGGGGGCATCGAGGCCCGCGCCAAAGGCGGCGGCCAAAAAGACCGAACCCAGCAGCGGGCGAGCGGGCAGGCCAAAGCTGATGTTCGACACGCCGAGCGCGCATTTGACACCCAGGCGCTCCTTGCACAGGGACATGGCGCGCAGGATCTGCTCGGCCTGGCGTTGATTGGTCGAGGCGGTCATGACCAGGCAGTCGATGAGGATGCGGTCCGGGCCAATGCCGTAGCGGGCGGCCTCGGTCACGATGCGCTCGGCGATGGCGAAGCGAGCCTCGGCGGTATCGGGGATGCCACCTTCGTCGAGCGTGAGGCCGACGACGTTGGTGCCGTAGTGGGCGACCAGCGGGAAGATCTCGTCCATGATCTGCTGCTTGCCGTTGACCGAGTTGATGATGGGCTTGCCGGCGTAGCGACGTACGGCGGCCTCGACGGCGGCGGGGTCGGTGGAGTCGATCTGCAACGGCAACAGCGTGGAGCCTTGGAGCTGCTCGGTCGCTTGCTGGATGACCTTGACCTCGTCGATCTCGGGCAGGCCCACGTTGACGTCCAGGATGTCGGCGCCCTGTTCTTGCTGGCTGATGCCCTGGCTCACGACGTAGTCCAGGTCGCCGTCGCGCAGGGCCTGCTGCAGGCGCTTTTTGCCGGTGGGATTGATGCGCTCGCCGATGACGGCGATCTTGTGGCCGTCACAGGGAAGGTCCACGACCGTCTGAGCGCTCGTGACCGACATGCTGGGCTTGCGGTGGCGCGGGCTGGGCGTGTGATTGTCGATGAGGGTGCGAAGTGCCGCCATGTGCGTCGGCGTGGTTCCGCAGCAGCCGCCCACGACGCTTACGCCGTCGGCGATCATGCCGGCGACGGCCTGGGCGTACTCGGGGGCCTGGATGTCAAAGACGGTGTTACCGTCGTCGTCCACGCGGGGGAGTCCTGCATTGGCCTGCACCATAACGGGCTTGTCGGTAACGGTGAGCATACGTGCGGCAAGTCCTCGGAGCTCGGCCGGTCCCTGGCTGCAGTTGATGCCCAGGACGTCGGCGCCGATCGCGTCGAGCGTGATGGCAGCGACCTCGGGACTCGTGCCCAGGAAGGTGCGGCCGTCTTCCTCAAAGGTCATGGTGGCAAAAACGGGCAGGTCGGAGTTCTCGCGGCAGGCGAGGACGGCAGCCTTGATCTCGGCTAGGTCGGTCATGGTTTCGATAATAAAGAGGTCCACGCCCGCGGCGACGCCGGCGCGCACCTCCTCGGCAAAGAGGTCGTAGGCCTCGTCAAAGCTCAGGGTGCCCAGGGGACGAAGCAGCGCGCCGATGGGGCCGATGTCACCGGCGACATAGCCCGCGCCGGCCGCGCGGGCGCGGGCGACGGCGGCGGCAAAGACATCGGCCACGGTGGCGGCGCCGTCGAGTTTGTGGGCGTTCGCGCCAAAGGTGTTGGCGGTGATCACGTCGCATCCGGCCTCGACGTATTGGCGCTGGATGTCGGTGATGACTCGGGGCTCCTCAAAGTTGAGCAGCTCGGGCAGGGCGCCGGCCTTCATGCCGGCTGCCTGCAGCATGGTGCCCATACCGCCGTCGAACAGAAGATGCCCTGTGCCCTCGATGGCGGCGCGCAGGCGATCGTCCTTAATGCGCAGGTCATCGATCGTGCGCGTCTTGTACACAGCGCCGTTGCAGCGCGCAGTATTGACAGGTGCCGCCAGCGCAGTACCGTCAGAATCATGAGTGATAAGCGGAGTAGACATCGATGGCTCCTAATGGCTGGAATAGCAGGTGGTGTGGGCGGCGTGGAAGCGGCAGTGCTCACGCATGCGGCAGATATTGCAGGTGGGGCGGCTCTGGGCGTCGTGGACCTCGCCGTCAAACAGACCGATCACCGCGGTCACGCTCTTGGTGGGCATGAGCAGGCTGGTGGGGGTAACGGTAAGCCCGATGAGCCGTGTGGCGTTGAGCGCATCCACGATCGAGCGCTGGGCCGAGAGCGGGCAGTCGCCGTAGCCGGGGCTAAAGCGCCAGTTGCCGGCGAGTCCGTGTGCGGCGGCCGCAGTCTTGACCTGTCGGTCCATTTGCTCAACAGCTGCCTCCACATAGGCAGAGCACGCGGCGTCGAGCACGGCTCCCTCGAGGGGCTGCTGGGCTCCTGTGATGCGCAGGCGACGCTCGGCGCCCATGCCGAGGGTGCATGCCATGAGCGCGGCAAAGCGGGCGTCTTTGAGATGTCGATAGATATCGCGACCCCGCAGCTCAACGTTCGTGCCAACCAAGCGGATGCAGGGCTCGCCCTGCTCGTCGACGCCCGTGGCATCGACGGCAAACACGCGTCGCACGCCACGGGGCTCAATGTCCAGTTCTAGGCGCTCGACCACAAGCTCAATTCGTCGAGACAGCTCGGGCTCAATCTGTTGGCCGCCGTAACCCAGATACCGCAGCATCTCGGCACGGTCGACACGGGGATGGTGCGCAGCATCGACACGGTAAAGCGCCGGCGACGCAAGGTCGGCCGGCACTTCGACAGCGGTTGTATCGATGTGCGGTTTTTCCATTACCCCAGGCGCTCCATAATGGTCGCGGCGATCGCAGGACGGTTCATAGTGTACAGGTGCAGACCGGCGGCACCGTGCTCCTTGAGGTCGCAAAGCTGACGGGCGGCATAATCTACACCGGCTGCCTGCAGGCTCTCGGGGTCGTTCTCGTACTTGGCGAGAATCTTGATGACGGGGGAGGGCAGCGACGCACCGCACATAAAGACCATGCGGCTGATTTGCGACTTGCCCATAAACGGCATGATGCCCGCGGTAATGGGCACGGTGATGCCCGCCTTGTCGGCAAGCTCGCGGAAGCGGTAGAAGCACTCGTTGTCAAAGAAGAGCTGCGTCACAAAGAAGCTCGCGCCGGCGTCCTGTTTTTGCTTGAGGTATTCGACCGAAGCGTTGAGGTCCTCACAGGCAATGTGGCCCTCGGGGTAGGCCGCGGCGCCCACACAAAAGCCGGCGTCGACAAGCTCGGGGATGAGGTCACGGGCGTAGGCGTAGTCCGAGGCGGGCTTGTCATCCTCGGTCGCGCCAGTGGGCAGATCACCGCGCAGGGCCAGGATGTTTTCTACGCCGGCGGAGCGGTATTCGTCGATCTTGGCGGCGATATCGGCGTGCGAGCGGCCCACGCAGGTAAGGTGCGCCACCGAGGGCGTATTGAATTCGCTCGTAATCATATGCGCGATGGGGGCGGTGGTGGCGCCGTTGCCCGAGCCGCCGGCAGAGCAGGTGACCGAGACAAAGCTCGGCGAAAGCTTGCACAGATTGCCTGCCACCTCGCGAGCCGTGTTGAGGGTAAGCTCGCCCTTGGGCGGGAACATCTCAAACGAAACGGGTGCGGTGCCCTGGGATGCTGCCTGCTTAAAAACCTCGTCGACGCGCATATCGTGCTCCTTTAGATACGTAATAGTGTGATGTGTTGTAAGGATTCTACAGCACCACTGTGTCACGGTGGAGTTTCACTCGCTATTCGGGGATACCAATCAAAGATGCCTTGCTATCGACATTCCCTATAGCAGAGCGGTCAATCTAGGATGGGGCTATAAAGACTGGTATCTGATGCGAAATACCAGTTAATAGAGCCCCATCCCAAATTGACTACCCTTAAACCATGGGGAGAGGTCTGCAATTTATACAGTTGATTGGCTGTTGAGGGCGGCAACGCCGCCGCGATGCGGTAACCTCATTGATTGGTTTCGTGACAGCAACATAACGGTAATGTTGCGGAAACACGACGAGCCTAATCTATGACTCGTTCGTTAGTAATCAACACCGCTTCTCACGCGGTGCCGATACGAAGGGAGTTCCGTATGGCCGAACTTACTGACCGCTTCGGGACCATGGTGTTCTCTGAGGAAGTCATGAAGGACTACCTCCCCAAGGACATTTGGAAGCGCCTTGCTGCAACCCTCGAGGACGGTGAGCCGCTCGACCTGGATGTGGCCAACGCCGTTGCCCATGCCATGAAGGTCTGGGCCATCTCCAAGGGCGCGACACACTACGCGCACTGGTTCCAGCCGCTTTCGGGCATTACTTCCGAGAAGCACGACAGCTTCCTCGAGCCCAACCACGACGGCACCGCCATTACCAAGTTTACGGGCAAGAACCTCATCCAGGGCGAGCCCGATGCTTCCAGCTTCCCCAACGGCGGCCTGCGCGCCACCTTCGAGGCCCGTGGCTACACCGCTTGGGATCCCACCAGCCCCGCCTTTATCAAGGACGATGTCCTGTGCATCCCCACGGCTTTCTGCTCCTACACGGGCGAGGCCCTGGACAAGAAGACCCCGCTGCTGCGTTCCATGACTGCGCTCTCGCGTGAGTCCAAGCGCGTTTTGGCGCTGTTTGGCAAGACCCCCAAGAAGGTCGTTCCTTCCGTGGGCGATGAGCAGGAGTACTTCCTGATCAAGAAGGACGCTTACCGCAAGCGCAAGGACCTGGTCATCACCGGCCGCACGCTCTTTGGCGCCGCTCCCTGCAAGGGCCAGGAGCTCGAGGAGCACTACTTTGGCGCAATCCGCCCCACCGTCTCGTCCTATATGAAGGACCTGGACAACGAGCTGTGGGCGCTCGGCATCCCCGCCAAGACTAAGCACAACGAGGTTGCCCCCTGCCAGCATGAGCTCGCCCCCGTCTATGGCGAGGTCAACGAGGCCATCGACCAGAACCTGGTCATGATGGAGAAGATGAAGCTCATCGCCTCCCGCCACGATCTGGTCTGCCTGCTGCATGAGAAGCCGTTCGAGGGCATCAACGGTTCGGGCAAGCACAACAACTGGTCGCTCGGCACCGAGTCCGAGAACCTGCTCGATCCGGGCGACACCCCGCTCGACAACCTGCAGTTCATCGTCTTCCTCACCGCGGTGATCGAGGCCGTCGACAACTATCAGGAGCTCCTGCGCGCTTCCGTCGCTTCGGCCGGCAATGACCACCGTCTGGGCGCCAACGAGGCTCCTCCGGCGATTATGTCCATCTTCCTGGGCGACCAGCTCACCGAGGTTGTCGAGAAGATCATCGATGGCAAAGCTTCCGTCCATGCCACGCGCGGCGTGCTCGACTTGGGCGCCGATACCCTGCCCAAACTGATGCAGGACAACACCGACCGCAACCGCACCTCCCCGTTCGCCTTCACCGGCAACAAGTTCGAGTTCCGTGCCTGCGGCTCCGAGCAGAACGTCTCCGACTCCAACCTGGTGCTCGATGCCGCCGTGGCCAAGTCGCTCAAGTCCTTCGCCGACGCACTCGAGGGTACGCCCGAGGATAAGTTCCAGGACGCCGCGCTCGAGTACTGCAAGAAGGTGCTGACCGATCACCAGCGCATCCTGTTCTCCGGCGACGGTTACTCCGACGAGTGGCCCATCGAGGCCGAGAAGCGCGGCCTTGCCAACAACAAGACCACGGCCGACGCTCTTCCCGCCTTTGTTTCCGATAAGGCTATCGCGCTCTTTGAGGAGACGGGCGTTCTGACCCGCGCCGAGGCTCAGTGCCGCTATGACTGCAAGCTCGAGAAGTACAACAAGCTCATGAACATCGAGGCTACCACGATGATTCGCGAGGCACGTCGTACCTATCGCCCGGTCATCACCGCCTATGCCACCAAGGTCGCCAAGGGCCTGGAGGCAATCCGCGCTGCCGGTGCCGATGCTGCCATGCAGTGCGAGCAGAACACGCTTAACAAGCTCTGCAACGGCATCACCGCCATCAACGACTCCATCAAGGCGCTCGACGCCGTGCATCAGAAGGCCGAGGCCCTCGATGGCCAGGAGCAGGCCAACGTGTACGCGCACGAGGTCGTTCCCGCTATGGATACGCTGCGTGCCGCCGTGGATGCCATGGAGGAGATTGTGGCCGCCGACTACTGGCCGGTCCCGACTTACGACGACATCCTGTTCTATGTGTAGAACGTAACTGACATATCGTCACGGTATTGAGCCGGGGTCCGCATCGCGCGGGCCCCGGCTTTTTGTTCGCGAAGGACGATTTGGAGTCCGTTTTGCAACTGATTTGCCAACGCAATAAGGGGTCGTGGGCAAATAACGTCAAATATGAGTACTGTCACTAAACTACTGCCATCTCGAAATGGCAGTTTTTGCCGAGTTAGACCACATATGTCCAGGTATATAGGTGGCGCGCGCAGACGTGGTGTAAGAGCGTCCCGAGGTCCGTCGCTGCAAGTC
>CALJDJ010000004.1 GCA_938023705.1 uncultured Collinsella sp. | reverse complement strand
ATATCGCGAGCGTAATGGCCGAGGCCATCGCCGCGGGCCAGCTTACAACCGACGCGCGTGTCCTTGGCATCGCCTTTGACGGCACCGGCGCCGGCACCGATGGGACCATTTGGGGCGGCGAGTTTCTTGTTGCCGGCCTTGGCGGCTTTGAGCGCGCCGCGCATTTGCTCACCTGGGCGCTCCCCGGCGGGGCGGCCTCCGTGCGCGACGCCCGCCGCAACGCCTTTGCCCTGCTCAGTGAGCTCGGTCTGCTCGAGCACCCAGGCGCCGCTCGGCTTTTGGGCAGCCTCGACGAGCAAACGCGCAGCGTGACAGCCACCATGATCGAGCACGGCATCAACAGCCCGCGCACCAGCAGCATGGGGCGTCTCTTTGATGCCGCGGCAGCAATTCTGGGCATCTGCGACAAGGCAACCTACGAGGGCGAGCCTGCCATAGAACTCGAAGCCGCCGCCTGGCGCGCGTTCAGCAGTGAAAGTGCCTGCCCCACCGGCAATATGGCCAGCTTTTCCGTAACCGAATCATCCCGTCCGGACGACTTCCATGTTCTGAACTCCAGACCGCTTTTTGAGGCGCTTTTGGAGGGAATCAGGACCGGCGTGCCCGCCGGCAAGCTCGCACTCGACTTCCATGTCACCATCGCACACGCGTCGGCCCGCATCGCAAGCGAAATCTGCGTCCGTGAAGACCTCGACACCGTCGCGCTCTCGGGCGGCGTGTTCATGAACCGACTTTTGCTTCGGCTCCTTACCCACGAACTCAAAGACGCCAGTCTTGCCGTCTTGGTCTCCCACGCCGTGCCCGTCAACGACGGCTGCATCGCCTACGGTCAGGCCGCCATCGCTCGCGCTCGCCTCGCGCAGACGGCATCGCGATAGGCTGTTTTGCCAGCCTGCGCGCCGCCGTCTCACAGGTGTAACGCGTTTGCTCGTGACTCCCGCGAGCGCTACCATCAACTGATGGGTAATTAGGCGCCTATCCAGCGCAAAACGTATAAAAGGGGAACATTATGTGCCTTGCCGTTCCCGGTAAAGTGGTCAAACGCGACGACGACCTTAAGGCGACCGTCGACATGATGGGCATCGAGCGCCCCGTTTCGCTGCGCCTCGTGCCGACGGCACAGGTAGGCGACTATATTCTCGTGCACGCCGGCTTTGGCATTCAGATTGTCGACGAGCAGGAGGCGCAGGAGACGCTCGACCTGGTCAACACCATGACCGAACTGGTCGAAGAAGACCAGCTGGCCACCAACCCGGCGGAGGCTTACTAGTGGCGGCCGGACAGCCGGCTCGCTCCGGTATCGACTTCTCGGCATTCCGCGATCCCAAGCTGGCTCGCGAGCTCATCAATCGTATTCATGAGCTTGTCGGCAGCCGCAGCATCAACCTTATGGAAGTCTGCGGCACGCATACCGTGAGCATCGGGCGCTATGGCTTTCGCTCCATTATGCCTGCCGGGCTCAAACTGCTGAGCGGTCCGGGTTGCCCCGTCTGTGTTACCGCCAACCGCGATATCGACCATGCAATCGCGCTCGCCAAGATGGACGGCGCCATCATCGCCACCTTTGGCGACATGATGCGCGTGCCCGGGTCGTCTACCTCGCTCGCCGCGCAAAAGGCAGCAGGGTGCGACATTCGCATCGTCTACTCCCCGCTCGACGCGCTCGATATCGCCGAGCAAAACCCCAATCGTCCGGTCATCTTTATGGGTGTGGGCTTTGAGACCACAACGCCCACCATCGCCGCCGCCATCCTGGAGGCAGACGCGCGTGGGCTGCAGAACTTCTCGGTCTACTGCGCCCATAAGACCACGCCGCCGGCGCTGCGCGCCATCGCCAACGATCCCGAGACCACTATCGACGGCTTTATCCTGCCGGGCCACGTCGCCACCATCACGGGCTTAGCCCCCTTTGGCTTTTTGGTCGACGAGTTTAAGACCCCAGGCGTGGTAACAGGATTTGAGCCGGTCGACATCTTGCAGGGCATCTGCATGCTGGTCCAGATGGTTGTCGAGGACAGGCCCGCGATCGACAACGCCTACCGTCGCGGCGTCAATGCCGACGGCAATCCCGTGGCACGCCAGCTGGTCGAGCAGGTGTTTGAGCCATGCGACACCACGTGGCGCGGGCTGGGGCCGATCGCCGACTCGGGACTCGCCATTCGTCCCGAATTCTCGCGCTTTGATGCCCGTGCTCGCTTTGACGTGCCCGTTGAGGCGACGGTCGAGCCGCGCGGGTGCCGCTGCGGCGACGTGCTGCGCGGGGCCATTGCGCCGAGCAGCTGCCCGCTCTTTGGCCGCACCTGCACGCCCGAGCACCCCGTCGGCCCGTGCATGGTGAGCTCCGAGGGCAGCTGCGCGGCGTACTACCGCTACCGCGACTAGCCCGGACACACCCGCACACCGGCACCACCCACGATTGGAGTTTTCGATATGTCCCATAGCGTTACCGATAGCACCGTCCTGCTGGGCCACGGCTCCGGCGGCCAGATGATGAAACGCATCATCGATGAGGTCTTTTTGGATGCCTTTGGGTCGCCCGAGCTGCTCGAGGGCAACGATGCCGGCGTCGCCGCGCTGCCCACGAGCGGGCGCATCGCCATGTCGACCGACAGCTTTGTAGTCTCGCCGCAGTTCTTCCCCGGGGGCAACATCGGCCGCCTCGCTGTATGCGGAACCGTCAACGACGTCGCGACCTCGGGCGCCAACGTACGCTACCTATCGTGCGGCTTTATCCTCGAAGAGGGCTATCCCATGGATAAGCTCCGCCAGATTGTGCAAACGATGGCCGAGACGGCGCACGAGGCGGGCGTGGCGATCATCACCGGCGACACCAAAGTGGTCGAGCGCGGCGGGGCCGACAGCGTCTACATCAATACCGCCGGGGTGGGCGAGGTGCCCGAGGGCGTGGCGCTCAGCGGCGCCAACTGCCAGCCTGGCGATGTCATTCTGGTATCGGGTACACTCGGCGACCACGGTATCGCCATCATGAGTCAGCGCGAGGGTCTGGCGTTTTCGGGCACCATCGAAAGCGACGCCGCGCCGCTCAACCACCTGATTGCCGATGTGCTTGCCGCAGCACCCGACACACGCTGCTTCCGCGACCCCACGCGCGGTGGCCTGGCCTCGACGCTCAACGAGTTTGCGCAGGCCAGCGGTGTTGCCATGGAAATCGACGAGGACGATGTACCCGTGCGCCCCGACGTGCAGGCAGCCTGCGAGATGCTCGGCTACGATGTGCTGCAGGTGGCAAACGAGGGCAAGATGGTCGCCGTGGTGCCGGCCGAGCAGGCCGATGCCGCACTGGCCGCCATGCGCGCCGCCCGCTACGGCGAGAACGCCGCCATCATCGGTCGCGTGCTGCCACTTGCCGAGGGCGCCCGTCCCGCCGTGCGCGTGCGCACCGGCTGGGGATCGACCCGCATCCTCGACATGCTCGTAGGAGAACAGCTGCCCAGGATTTGCTAGCGGCTGCTCTGCAAGCTGCCCAGCATCCGGCCACAATCGGCCCGCCCATTTTCACTGGGACGTTGGCCCACTCAAGCTGCGGGGAGATGGAAGGGCCCTCCTGCCGAGCTAATCGGCAGGAGGGCCCTTCGCCTTGCAAAACCATACTCCTTGCAGTATTTACCTGTCAGGCAGACGCTCGCTACGCCGCGCGACGCTTGGTGTAGAAAAACCAGCCGCCGACGGCCGCGATACCGACGATGCCCACGGCAACACCGGCGATGGCAAAGCCGTTCGAGCCCGCGTCCGCAGCCTTGTTAGCGGCGCCGGCGCTCAACGCGGCGGTCTTGCCGGACGTGCCCGACTTTTTGCCGCTCTTGTCTGTCTTGCCGGCGACGGAAGACTCCGTCGAATCCTTCTTGCCGGATTCGGCCTCGGCCTTGGAATCGCCAGCTGCCTTGGCGCCCTCGCTCGAGGAAGCACCGGCCATCTTGGCGGCCACAGGAGCCATTACGCCCGCAAAACCGGCGGTCCCGTTGCCGGCACCGCCGTCCGACCCGGCACCCGCCGTCAGGACGCCCGGCGCCACCGTGGGCTTCTGCGGGTCCTTGCTGCTCGAGCCCTTGCCCGCCGTCACGGCCGTCTTCCAGGCAATCGTCTCTCCCGAGGAGACACGATACGTCGTGAGCGCGCGGAGCGCCTGCTCGGTCGCCATGGCGTTGGCCGCGCCGCCCTTGCTGTGCGCATAGCCGTTGCCGCCGTCCACGCGGTACAGGTCCAGCGCGCAGACCACGTTGGTCACGGCATTTGCAAACCCGTTAACGGGGTTGGCCGGGTCACGGTCGAGCGAAAGCAGCGCGAGGATCACCTGGGCATTGGCCTCGGCAGAACCGAAATCACAGGTACCCGCGCTCATCTTGCCCTTGAGGTAGGAGAGGCCGTTCTCGATGGCAGCATCGACCTTGGTGTCGCCCTCATAGGGCGCCACGGCCTGGATCGCCATGGCCGTCAGGTCCACGTCGCCCAGACGCGTACCCTCCACGGCGTCGTCGCTGCCGAGAAGCTCGCAGACGGCGTCCGCGAGGCTCGCGCGCGTCCAGGCAGAACCGGCGGGTACATCCGAGCCGCTCGCATTAAGCGCCATCAGCGCAAAGATCTTCTCGTTGGCGCGCGTCATATCGGTGCGGCTGCAGATGAGCTCGACCAGGTTGACGCCGTCATAGTCGGTGATGTCCTCGCCGATGGCGGAGAGGGCCAGCGCCACACGCTCGGTCTCAGTCAGAGCGCAGGTCGCACTCCCCCACTCGGCCTTGTGCTCGGCCAGCGAGGCGCGGTAGTTGTCGAGCAGCTTGGAATCGATCTTGCGGCCCGCCTTGGCAAAGTCGTAGATCTCCCACTCGTCGCCGTACTGGAAGGCGTCGGAGCTGCGGCGCACGTCGATGAACGCAGCGGCAGCATCGATGCCCGCCGAGGCGGACTCACTCGTGGCGGGGCTCGCGGCCACACCGGCCACGGTGATGGTAAGCGTCACGGGCTCGGCACCGGCGGTCGTGTCCACCGGCGTACCCGTCGCGACTACCGTGCCGGCCGAAAGCGCAGTCACCGTATAGTCACTCGAGGCCACGTACAGGCCGTCATCGGGAGCGCCGTCGACGTGCTTCCAGGCGCCCTTCTCGATGCGGTCGATGCCCACGATACCCGAGGCGTCCTTGCCGTCGAGTGTCTTGAACGTCCAGGTGAGGCCGGGCTCGGTCACGCTCCAGCCGTCCGCGTCGTTTTTACCGGTAAAGGTCAGGTCGAGCTTTTGCGCCGAGCCGGCCTTGAGGTAGAGGCTGTCCGTGCCGGCCGTCACGCTCGCAAGCGGATTTTGGTAAGCATAAGTCACGTCGCACGACGCGCTGATGACCTTGCCATCGGCGTCCGTGTCGGGCAGCGTCGCGGTAAACGTGGTGGTGCCAGCCTTGTACGCCGTGTAGCCGATCTCGCCCGCGGTGGCGTAGGCCGCCACGGCAGGATCGCTGCTCGTCACGGTAAAGTTGTCGCGGTTGGTGGCGTTGTCGGGCGCCACCACCGGGCGTGCGTGATCGGTCAAAAACGCGCCGCGCTCGGAGAGCGGGTTGCGGCCCTGCAGGTAGACGGTGGCGCCGTCCTCGTTATAGCCCATCGAGATGGACGTGGCGGCCACGGCTTCTGACGTCAGCGTCACGCTCTTGGAGCCAGCGCCCGCAGATGCGACGTCGCGCGGGGTAACGGTGATCGTGGCACTGCCGGCATGCTTGAAGTAAAAGCAGGCCGAGTAGTCGTTGCTGTAGATGGTCGTAGAATCGCTCGAAGCAAAGTGGAAGCGGCTGAACGAAACGGGCACGTACTTGTCCTTATCGGCGTCGACGTAATGCACGCGCACCTCGAGGTTGCGCACCTCGGAGCCCTGGACGGTAGCCGCGCCATCGGTCACGTCGCTCACGGTGCCGTCGGAGGCACGATACCACAGCTCAAAGTCGTCGAACTGCTTGGCCTTGGCCTTGATCTTGATGGTAGCCACGGTCTGCTCAGAGCCATCGACCTTGTGCTCGGTGGCGGTCACCGTGCCAGTAGCGTTGTCGTAGACGTAGAGCTCGCCCATGGACTCGTTGATACCGATGTTGCCGCGGTTGGCGTCATCGGTGCCCCAGGTGATGGTGCTCGTGGCCGGGACGCCCTTAAGTGCAAAGACGCCAAGTTTGCGGTAGGCGTCCACAGCATCAGGCGAAACCTCGAGCATATGGTCGGCAACTGTCTGGCTGGTGCCGTCGTTGGCCGTGAAGCTCACGGTGTAGGCGTCGTCGGGCGTGGTGTCCTCGGGTGCCTGGTAGCTGTTGCCCGAGCCAAAGACCGGCGTGCCATTTTTATCGATACCCCAGCTGCTGCCGTTGGCGCCGCAGTTGGCGTTGATGAGATCGGCGAAGGCATCGGTGGCCATGTCGGCGGGGTCGACGGCATAGGAGTTGACGAGCGCCGAGGCGGGAGCGTCCATCTTGTTGGTGAGGAATGCGCCCCAGTAGGTGTTGACGAGCTGGCCCGCGCTATAGGTCGCGAACAGCGCGCCCGCTGTGCCCTCGGAGGTCGACACGCAGTTGGACACGATGCCGCCGTCGAGCGTACGCGCAAAGCCCGCGACGCCCTTGCCGGTCACGCTCGTGGAGCAGTTGAGCACGGCACCCTGAACCTTGTTGCCCAGGGGGCCGAACGCCTTGCCGTCCGTCGCCTGCTTGAGTTCACCGGAAAACGAGATGTTCTGCACCACGCCCGTGGAGACAACGCCGTCCATGAGCGACTTCACGCCGCCGCCGTTGGCGAAGGTGATGGTGTGGCCCTGGCCGTCGAGTGTGCCCGCAAGTATGCCCATGGGGGCAAAGAAGTACTCGTCATCGATGGTAATGTCGTTGTCGAGAACGTAATAGGCGTCGGCGTCGGCGGGTTTGAACTTGTTTTCGAGGTCGCTCTGCGAGCTCAGGTGCACTACATTCTGCGGCTGAGCCACGGGCTCGGTGGGCTTGGGCTTCTCGAGCGCGGCAATGGCATCGGTGAGCGTCTTGGTTGCGGCGTTGACCTCGGCCTGCTTGGCGTCATCGTTGGCGTAGACATCTTGAGCGCTCACAAGGGCCTCAGCGAGCTTCGACCAGCTCTCGGCCGTGTAGTCGTTCTCGATCTTGGCGTTGGCATCGTCAATCGCAGCCTTGAGGGCATCCTTGTTCACAACAGCCGCAGCGCCGCCCGAGATCAGCACAGGCAAACCGCCCTGCGCAGACCAGGTAAAGCCGGTGGCAGGGGCATCGGTGTTGAGCTTATCGACCGAGGCCTGGGTCTTGAGGTCGTCGACAGAGATTTTGTTGCCAAAGGAAGAATCGACCTTGTAGCCGCACGCCTGATCGCCCGCAGTGAACAGATTGTTGGTCACGGTGCCAGACTGATACCAGGCAACGAGGCCGTAACCGCCAAAGGGCATGCCGCTGAGGCTGCCGGCGTAATACGAGTTGAGCACCGAACCGCCATCGAGCTTGCCTACAAGACCGGCAGCGTCAGCGAAAGTCCAATTGTCGTCAGAGGGGCTTGCCGTCGACCAGCACATTTGCACGGTACCCGAGCATGTGGTGGCGATAGGACCGTCGGTGCCAGAAATCGTCATCGAACCCGTCACGCCCAGATTCTGTACCGTACCAGCCACGCTCTTCGCCAGCGCCTTGCCGTTGAGCACGATGCTGTGGCCCTGGCCATCGAGCGTACCGGCCACGGTCTCGATCTGTTGGCCAGCCTCAAGGCTGATATTCGCCGCGAGCTTCACGACAGCCCCGGCCTCGATGGTGGTGGGCAGCTCATCGGCAAAAGAGACCATCACGGTCTCGCCGGCCTTGGCGACGCGCGCGCCGCGTGCCTGCCGAGCATCGGCATCCTCGTCGTCGACGTCCGCCGCGGCGGCATTCTGCCCGTTCGCACCCAGCACGGCGGCAAGCCCCTCATCGGCAGACGGAGCAACGTCGGATCTTGCCTCGTCCGCCGACGCCTCGGCGCCTTCAACACCCGTCCGCTCGTCCGCAGTGAAACTCGACTCGTCGGCATTCTCGGCAGCATCCGCCTGCTGCGAGGCCTGGGTCTGCGCCTGCACAGCGATCTCTGCCACGCCCTCGGCAAATGCCGACGTACCCGGCATCGACCAGACGAGCAGCACCGAGAAAGCAGCGGCTCCCAGGCGCTTGAGCATAATGTTGTTTCGCGTCACCCGTTCTCCTTCTTTCGCGAACCTGCAATAGAGCCATGGCGAAGAAGGCGGGAGAGGCGATACCCCGGCAGCACAAAGGCGCACGTCAGCCACCCTATCGGCAGCAAAACGCACGCTCAGCAGCACCCCTTGTAGACCGGAATCCAGCGGCAAACAGAGAGGCCCTCGGTTTCGAGAAGAGCGCGGGCAGGTAATCTGGCTCGCGGGCGCGCCCGCACACAGTAACCGCCTTGCTCGGGATTCTCACCCGATTCCCCTTTATGCGCTCGCGCGCACCCGTACTCCGGCTTCTATTTTTTAACGGAGGAAGTGTACGTTACCGCAGGTAAATCGGTCAATGCGCTACACAAAAAACCGCCATGCCCGAGCCATATGGCTCCCGGATGACCACCTATAGGCAACCCATATCGCCACTAGGCCGCTAACGAACCAAGCCCGCCCGCAAGATTGAGCGGCCAGAATGTCCCCCGTGGGACTTTTGACCCGCTCATTCCCGGTTGGACGACACGCGCTATTATGGTTGCCGTTTACGTGAGCTATTTAGATGGGAGCGTACCTATGGCTGCTTTTTCCACCGTGATCTTTGACCTTGACGGCACCATCCTCAACACGCTCGAGGACCTGGCGGCCGCCGGCAACCACACCTGCGAGATGCACGGCTGGCCCACGTTTGCCGTGGACGAGTACCGCTACAAGGTGGGAAACGGCATGCTTAAGCTGGTTGAGCGCTTTATGCCCGCCGAGTACGCGGGCGACGGCCGTATGTTTGAGCAGACGCTTGCCGAGTTTAGGGTCTATTACGGCGAGCACAAGGAGGACCATACCTCACCCTACGCCGGCACGATTGAGATGCTCGACCGTCTGCGCGCAGCGGGCGTTCAACTTGCCGTGCTCACCAACAAGGACCATATTTCGGCAGCCCCGCTTATCGAGAAATACTTTGGTTCCGAGCACTTTGCGCTGGTGCAGGGCCGTGTCGATGCGTTTCCGCCTAAGCCCGAAGCGCCCGTCACGCTGCATGTGATGGAGGAGCTGGGCGCCGATCCGGCAACCACGCTCTATGTGGGCGATTCCAATGTCGATGTTCTGACCGGCCACAACGCCGGCCTTAAGAGCGCCGGCGTCAGCTGGGGCTTCCGCGGCCGCGCAGAGTTGGAGGCCGCCGGCGCCGACTACGTGGTGGACAGTCAGGCAGAGCTCGCAGCACTGGTGCTGGGCGAATAGCGGAGCCGCCGCTCAGCGCGGCTGCGACAATTCTTCCGCGAGAAAAGCGCATCCCGTTTTGGAGCTCCGGAATGGGGCGCGCTTTCCGCTTGAGCCCCATCGGGGAAACGGCATCCCGTTTTGGAGCAATATTCCGGGTCGCGGTTTCCGCAACCCACCCCATCCGGAAACCGCGACCCGGAATTCGGCCAAAAACCGGGTCGCATTTTCCCGAGCGTTCGCGATGCAACGCCGGCACAAGGAGTGTCCCCAACTGCCAGCAGAAAAGGAACGTCCCCAACTGCCACCTCAATGACTACCATGGCAACGCCGCAGGTAGAGGACGGGCAGCGAGCGGGCACCAGAGCGAACAAATTGGCATGAAAAGAGGACGGCATAGACCTTCTGGTCATGCCGTCCTCTTTGAATGACAAGTTGTCGCTCTGGCGCCCGCGCAGCGTCGAACAGTTACGGCGTTTGGTAAAACGCCGTAACTCCCCTAGCTCATCATGGCATTCATCATCTCGTTGGTTGCGGAATCGTCGGCAGACCACTCGCCGTCGTCATTGCAGGAATACTTGAAGGTGACCTTGGTGTCCTTGGTCTTAGCAGCCTTGGTCACATCGACCATAACCTGACCGGCCATCTTGTACAGCTCGTCATCGGAAGGCATCGAATCGAGCGCGGCGACCTTCTCCTGGTACTGGGTGGCAAAATCCTCAACGATCTGGTTCATGGACTTGCAGGTAATGGTGACCTCGGCAGTCGCGGTACCCTTGTCCTCGTCGACCGTCACGTCGCCGATCTTGTAGTCAAAACCCTCGAGATAGCTCTTGGCGTACTCCTTGGGATCGATACCCAGCTGCTCGAACTCGTCGCCCGAGGCCTCTTCCAGGCCGGCGAGGAAGTCGTCGCCGCCGTTCTTGACCTCGTCAAACTGCGTCGTAAGATCCTCGGTGATGAGCTCCTCAACCGAAGGACCTCCGCAGCCGGAAAGCACAACCACGCACGCGACCAGAACAGCCATCAGGGGCGCAAGCAGCAGCTTCTTCTTCATGACATTCCTCCCAACAAGCGGCACCGCGCTTCCCGACGCGGTGCGCATCGTAACAATAAGGCCATACTAGCCGATAACGAACACCCCCGGCAAAGCAAAGGCGCAGTCGGCTCGATTTAACGTCCGAACGGTTTACCGGTCCGCCCAACGCGCAATAAAACGTTCCGCCGCATTGCAATAAAAAAGGGCGGCCGGATAACCCGACCACCCCAAAACACCCTTATGTTGCCGCAGACTACTTGCGGACGACCTTGACGATGGCATCGCCGGCGGCGACAGCGGAGTCAGCCTCGACGGCGAGCTCGACGTCGGCGAACTCGGCGGTGTTGGACACGGCCACCACGACGCAGTCCTTGTAGCCGGCAGCGGCGATCTTGGCGCGGTCGATCTTGAGCATGGGCTGGCCAGCCTTAACGACGTCGTCGGCCTTGACGAAGCCCTCGAAGCCGTCGCCGTTCATGTTGACGGTATCGACGCCAACGTGCACCAGAACCTCGATGCCGCTATCGGACTGCAGGCCCACGGCGTGACCCATGGTGACGGTCACCTTGCCGTCGCAGGGAGCGTAGACCAGATCGTCCTCGGGCCACACGGCGCAGCCCTTGCCCAGAACCTCGCCACCAAAGACGGGATCGGGCACGTCGGCCATCTTGATGACCTTGCCCTTGACGGGCGAGCACAGCACGTCGGCGCCGGCAGAAGCAGAGATGGAGGCCGGAGCAGCGGCAGCCGCGGGCTCAGCCTTCTTCTTGAACATGTCAAACAGACCCATACGTTTTCTCCTCTTGATCAAGCGCAACGTTATGCGCATGCCTATGGTGATTATAGTGCCAAATGGTTCAAATGCTAAGGTGGGGACTCGAATCGCGAGCCCGTACCAAGGCTTTCCCCGGTGGCACTCATCTTGTCAATTAAGCCAGGCCCTCGGTACCGTTGGACTTGATGATCTTCTGGTAGGCGAAGAAGCTGTCCTTGCGGCGGCGCTCGTAGGTGCCGGTGCCGTCATCGTACTTATCGACGTGGATAAAGCCGTAGCGCTTGCGCATCTCGCCGGTGCCGACGGAGACCAGGGCATGGGGCATCTCGTAGTGGCTAAGCGTAACAAGCGGTTTGATGCCGTGCGCGCAGGCAGTCGAAGACGCGGTCGCAGAAGGCAAGGCCGACTTCGCTTACCTCGGGCACCGACCATGCGGCAATCGTTATCTCCTACAGCGGCCTTGCCCCCAACCTCAAGGACATCTTGCCGATCCTCAGCAGTCGACATGTCCCGGTCATCGTCATCGGCACGCCTTATTGCGCCCGCATTCACCCCGGCTTTGCCGCCTACCTTACGGTGAGTGACCACGAGAGCATGACGCACCGCATCACGCAGTTCGCCGGCCACATCGCCGTGCAATACGTGCTCGATTCGCTCTACAGCAGCTACTTCGCCAAAGACTACGCCCGCTGCTCCGAATTCCTGGAGCGCTCGTTCCCCTACACCCGCCTCCCCGGGCTCAAGTAGCGACGAGCGTGGATAATCTCCCACTTTGAGCCCACACGAGGGCCAAAAACGGGAGATTATCCACGCTCGTGTTAAATGACCCGTTTTCCTCTGTGCCCGAGGGACCACTCGACCACCTTGCACCAAAGTAATAACGACTTCTCGTCATTAGATTATTCAAATTGACTCTAATAACTATTTTCGCCATAAACTCGTTATTAGAATTGATATGATTACCCTAATAACGAGTTTCCGGCACTAAAGATATGGAGGGCGTGATGCAGATCAAGGAGAACGGCCAGGGAGCGCTCCGCAATAATCTGTCGGGGAAATTGGCTTACTATTCGTTTTTGCCAACGCCCTTGCAATCATTGAGGCAGCTAAATCTCACTGAGGAAACCTATCGCACGCTTTCCACATGCTCACGAAAGCTTGGAGAGCTTGAAGGCATGCTCTACTTTGTTCCCAACGCCGATATGTATCTGACAATGTATGTGCGCAAAGAAGCACTCCTTTCTTCGCAAATTGAGGGAACCCAGTGCACGTTTGACGACCTACTTAGTCCATCGCAAACCCAACTCCATCATAAAGATGTCGCAGATGTCGTGAATTACGTCCGTGCTGTCGACCGCGGCGTAGAACTGCTCAAAAAGATGCCCTTGTGCACGAGACTTCTCAGGCAGGTTCATGCGGTCCTGCTGGACGGAGTGCGCGGAACGGAGAAGAATCCAGGCGAGCTGCGCTCCTCACAAAACTGGATTGGTCCCTCAGGTTGCACCATTGCAACCGCATCGTTTGTCCCTCCAAACATTGAAGATTTGAGCAACACGCTCCAGGACCTCGAACGTTTTATCAATGAGCCTCGAGTCGAAATGGACCCGATCGTGCGGGCGGCACTCGTACATTACCAATTTGAAACTGCCCATCCATTTCTTGACGGAAACGGGCGCCTGGGCAGGCTGCTCATCACACTTATGCTCATCAATGATGGCGTTCTTCATTCTTGCTTGTTCTATCCATCGTTCCAGTTCAAGAAAAATCGAAGCGAGTACTACCGACAACTCACATCCGTAAGGGAACGAGGAACTTACGAGGAATGGATAGAGTTTTTCTGCGCCAGTCTTCTTGAGAGCGCGAAGGACTCGGTAGGGTCTTTAAAGAGTCTTGTTGATCTCCATAACCGTTCGACGGCAGCCATTACCGAAAATCTCGGAAGAACTGTCGCAAACGGACAAAGGCTGCTGAGCCTTCTTGAAGAGCATCCCATCCTCGACACCGCATTTATCGCTGCCAAACTCGATATCGGCAGGAGCACCGCGAGCTCACTCGTCAAATCATTTGAAGAATTGGGTATCCTCCGTCCGCTCGACGAGTCAAGACAGAGATACCGGCAGTACGGGTATGAAGAGTATCTTTCGATTCTCAGGGAAGACGCTGAGCCGATTAGATAGGCATCGCAGCCCAGCCAAATTAAAACGAACGTGGATGATCTCCCACTTTGGGCCCACACGGGGGCCAAAAACGGAAGATTATCCACGCTCATTTCAGACTAGTCATTGGGGACGTTCTTAAACGACTAGCCAAACAAGAACGTCCCCAACGACTAGTCGTTTAAGAACGTCCCCAATGACCACCTCGATGTTTTGGCAACGACAGCGAGCGGGTCGCATTTGAGACAAGGTGACGTGAAACGA
>CALJDJ010000003.1 GCA_938023705.1 uncultured Collinsella sp. | reverse complement strand
GACTTGCAGCGACGGACCTCGGGACGCTCTTACACCACGTCTGCGCGCGCCACCACGCGCGCGATGCCGCCTGTCAAAAACTATGCCCATTTACTACGTTTGATTGGCTATCGTCGAGCATGTCGAATTTGAGATAAACAAAACCGCAGGTATACTGCTCACAAATGTAACAAAAACCGGTGCATGGTCGAGCATCCCGGGCTAAACGTAGTAAATGGGCATAGTTTTGATATGTCACTCATACAGTCACAGAAAAAACGAGCCTAAAAGATGAAAAAGCGCCCGCTGGCGGTGGTGCCGGCGGGCGCTGCTGTGCGATATGTCGCGTTGCGGGCTTAGTGCCTCATAAAGTGGTATTCGATCACATTGCTGTAGGGATGGCCCGGGCCCACAATGCCCTGCGGGAACAGAGGCTGGTGCGGCGTGTCGGGGTACATCTCGGCCTCGAGGGCAAAGCCGGCGCCCCAGCCATAGTTGGCATCGTCCTTGGCGTGCTCGTCGCCCAGCCAGTTGCCGGTGTAGAGCTGCACGCCCGGGGCAGTGGTGTAGTAGTCCATCTCACGACCGGTCCACATCTCCTCGACGTGCATCGCGCGGCGCAGGTTGCGGCCGTACTGATAGCCATCGATGCACAGGCAGTGATCGTAGCCACGGGCCTGCTTGATCTGCGGGTCGTCGGCCTCCATGCCAGGCGCGACGGGGCGCAACTCGCGAAAGTCAAACGGAGTTCCCTCGACTGGAGCGATCTCGCCGGTGGGGATGTTCTGCTCATCGATGGGCAGGTAATGGGCAGCGTTGGCAACGAAGAAGTGCTCGCAGTCCATGCCGGCGTTATGACCGGCAAGGTTAAAGTACGTGTGGTTGGTCATGGACACGTACGTGGCGCGGTCGCTCTCGCAGCCATATTCGATACGGAAGCAGCCGGTGCGCGTCACGGTAAACACGGCCATAAAGGTGCGGTTGCCGGGCAGGCCCAGCTCGCCATCTTCAAGCGAGGTGGTCATGCGCACGGCATTGTGGACCTCGTCGAGCTCAACGTCCCACACGCGTTTATGCAGGCCGCGCTCAAGATCGCTGTGCAGGTTGTTGGCGCCCTCGTTGGCGGGCATATGCCAGTCCGTGCCGTCGATGGTGATCGTGGCACCTGCAGTGCGGTTGGCCACAGGTCCGATGGTCGCGCCAAAGCAGGCGGGGTTGTCAAAGTAATCCTCGAGCTTATCGAAGCCCAGCACCACATCGCGCACGTTGCCGGGAATGTCGGGCACATCGATACCAAGCACGGTGGCGCCATAGTCCATAATGCGAACGCAGACCTCGGGCCCGTTGAGGGTGTAACGATGAACGGGGGTACCGCACGGCGCGGTGCCGAAAAGCTCGGAAGTGATCATTTGGTTCCTAACATCGAGGTATTTCGGACAAACTGTAGCGCGAACAGGCGAGATTATCACTACACCCCACTAAAGCAGGGGGTATTTTTCTCAAAAAAGTGATGATTGGAGCTGTGCGGGCGTTCATTTTTGACGCGTACGAGTCTGATACAATTTGTTCGTTACTGTTTGAATGATATGCGCGCAAAGAACGGCGAGGATTCATCGTGATTAAGGCAGAGCGACAGGATAAGGTTCGTCAGCTGCTCGAGGAGCAGGGCACGGTCTCGGTCAAAGAGATTTCGGATGCGTTGGGCGTTTCGGACATGACGATTCGCCGCGACCTCGAAGAACTTGCGAGCCTAGGCGAGATCGAGCGCGTGCACGGCGGAGCCCGCAGTGCACAGGGCCGTCCGCACGCTATGTTGCGCCATGAGTATTCGCACAGCGAAAAGCGCACTAAGCATGCCGAGGAAAAGCTGCAGATTGCGCGCCGTGCTGTGGAGCTTATCGAGGAGGGCTCGACCATCTTTTTGGGCACGGGCACCACGGTTGAGCAGATGGCCTCGATGCTGCCGACGTTTCGCTTGCGCATTGTGACCAATTCGCTTTCGGTGTTTAACCTGCTCGAGGCGCGCGAAGACTGCGAGCTGTGCCTCGTGGGCGGTATGTACCGTCGCCGCACCGCCGCTTTTGTGGGACCAACGGCCGAGGATACCCTGCGCGCGCTGGGCATCGATGCGGCGTTTATCGGCGCCAACGGCATCTTGGACGGTGACGTGTCTACGTCCAACATGGACGAGGGCCGTATCCAGCAGCTCGCTTTTAGCAAGGCAGACTCGCGCTATCTGATCGCCGACTCCAGCAAGATCGGCAAGCGCGATTTCTATACCTTCTGTCGCCTGGACAATTTAGACGCCGTGGTGTGCGAGCCAGGTATCGCCGCCGAGGACCGCGCCGCCATCGAGGAACACACGCAGGTCATCTGCTAGCTCGTGCTGCCGGGCTAGACCAGGCGGGCGTAGTCCTGTGACTGGTGAAAGACATGGGCGATATAGATCGTATCGCGCTCACACTTGTAAAGACACACGTAGTTGTTGACGGGAAACGATCGATAATTGCGTGCCGCCAGCTCTCGTATATGGGAGAGAGGCCGTAGGAGCGGCTGCTCGCGAAGCAGATCAAGCTGATATTCAAACTCAGCGACAAAATTGCCCGCTGCGCGCGGATTCATGAGGATTTGGGCAAGGTATCCAACGATACTCTCGTATTCGTATCGTGCGCTTTTGAGTATTGCGACGTTATAGGTCATATTTGTCTCGTATCGAGGTCGCGAAGGAGTCGTAGTCGCTGTAGTCGCCTTGCGATATCTCGTCTTCTGCCAGCATCATGCGAGACAGCAGCTTGGCTTTGGCGATTTCTTCTTGCATGAGGCGATACTGGTCGCTGCTGATGCAGTGCATGGCCTCGTAGCCGTTCTTGGTTACGGTGACGTCGCGCTCAGACTCAACAAGCGCGGTAAATGCAGAGGTGTCCTTCATGTCTCGGACGGGCACACAGGTGGGCATAGGTACCTCCTTTGCGTTGGGACATAATTGTACCACGGCGCATCAAAAAATCGGTACCGTTAAGTTGTCTCGATCTGTAACAGCTGGGATCAAAAATCTCGGCCAGATGTTACAGATTTAGATTGAGAGGATTGGCCGGTGAGTTTATCTAAATCTGTAACAACTGGACATCAAAAACCGGGTTTAGTGTTACAGATCGAGACAATCCGGCTCGGACTCCCCGGTTCATCTCGATCTGTAACAGGTAGGACCGAAAAACTCGGCTAGATGTTACAGATCGAGACAAACGGCCCTCGACGACCCGTCCAAAAACATAAAGACCGGGGGCGGCGCGCCGTGTGACGTGCCGCCCCCGGCTGAGAAATGGGGACAGGTTATGTGAGCGGGGCAATTCCGCCAGACGCTAACCGCAAGCCGCTAGTCCAGACGACGGGTCTGCGCCACGTGCTTGTACCAGTAGGCGCTTGCCTTGGGCGTGCGCTTCTGGGTTTCAAAGTCTACGTAGAAGAAGCCATAGCGCTTGTTGTAGCCGTTGGTCCAAGAGAACTGATCCTGCAGGCTCCACAGGAAGTAGCCGCCCACGTTGACGCCCACCTCCATGGCCTTGAGCAACCAGCGCAGGTGCTGCTCGATGTAGTCGATGCGCGGCTGGTCATCCACAAAACCGTCCTTGTAGGGGTCCTTGTAGCCCATGCCGTTCTCGGTGATGAAGATCTGCTTGTAGTTGGGGTAGCGCTGCTTAATGTAGACGAGCAGATCGAACAGACCCTCGGGATAGATGATCCAGTCCCAGTCGGTGGTGGGGATGCCGGGCTTGTTCACATGCTCGCCAATGCCCTTGACGCGCCAGCGGCCGGTGCCCTTCTCGCCCGTACCGTTGTGGTGCAGGTCGTTCTCGCCATCGTAAGCCTTCAAAAAACGGCACTGGTAGTTGTTGACACCCAGGTAGTCGTTGTAGAGCGCTGCCTCGCGCATAATCTCGAGGTCCTCGTTCTGGATCTCGATGGTGCCGCCCGAGACGGCAGCCAGGCGGTTGGCGCACTCGAGGGTGTCGGGGGCATAGTCGCCGCGGAAGGTGGCGTCGAGCAAAAACTGGTTCTGCAGCACGTGCTCGTTGTTGGCGGCCTTGATGTCGGCGGGGTCGTTCTCGTTGAGCGGGTACTTAAACTCCAGCGACTGAATGACGCCGATCTTGCCCTTAAAACCACCGTTGTGGAAGGCCAGTACTGCCTTGGCGTGGGCGAGCATCATGTTGTGCTCGCACTGGAAAGCCTCGGCCAGATGCGCCTTGACGCCGCCGGGGAAGGTGCCCTCGATGTAGGTGTTGGAGGCGTCGGCCCAGATCTCGTTAAAGGTGAACCAGTAGGTCACCTGGTCGGCGTACTCCTTAAAGCAAAAGGTGGCAAAGTCCACAAAGGCGTCGATGGTCTCGCGGTTGAGGAAGTCGCCCTTCTCAAAGAGGGGAAGCGGCGTGTCAAAGTGATGCAGCGTGACAAACGGCTCAACGTGGTGCTTGTGGCACTCGGCAAAGAGGTCGTGGTAGAACTGGACGCCCTCGGGGTTGATTTCGCCGGTGCCGTTGGGGAAGATGCGGCTCCAGGCGATGGAGAGGCGGATGCCGTTGATGCCAAACTCCTCGCACAGCTCCAGGTCGACGGGGTACTGGTTGTAGAAGTCCGAAGCGGGATCGGGAGAGAAACGCCCCTGGGCCTCCAGGAAGTCGTCCCAGGCAACCTTGCCCTTACCGTGAGTGCGGGTCTCGCCCTCTACCTGGTAGGCAGCAGTGGCGCCGCCAAAGACAAAGTCCTCGGGAAACTGCGCGGGCGGGTTGGTGACGCTAGCAGGATTAACGGACATGATGATCCAATCGTCTAAATCGAAGGGCCAGCCGGCTGTTGATGGTCGACTGGCCCTGGGCGTTAGTTACTTCGAGAGTTGCTCGCTTACGAAGGCGAGAGACTTATCGCCGTTCTGGGAGAGCTCGATGTACTGCTTGCCGCGGCAGGCGACGCACTTGTTGCCCACGCGCCCGCAGTCCTTCTGCAGGTCTGCCAGGTAGCTTGCGGCCTGCGGGGCCAGGACGACCAGGTCAAAGTCGGGGAGCATATCCACGTGGTTGCCATAGGCCTCGGCAGCGGTTTCGAGGTTAATGCCGCGCTCCTTGGCAGCCTTGGCCAGCGCGTTGGCGAGCAGACCCGAGGTTCCGCCACCCTGGCAGAGCACGAGCACGCGCTTGCCGTTGAGGTCGCTGGCGGTCGTTGCCTCGGCAGCGGGTGCTGCAGAAGCGGCAGGGGCGTCGGCCTTCACGGCCTCGGCTGCGGCACCGGCGGCAACGCTCTTGGCATCGGCCTTGCCCTGGAAGGCGTCGTTGAGCTTGGCGGCCTTCTCGGCGTTCTTGGCGGCGAGCTCCTCCTGGGAGATCTCGGCCTCCTCGGCGCACTTCTGGGCGTCATAGGCACGGAAGAACGGGTAGTACAGGGCAAAGTCGACGATCAGGATGATGGCGAGCATCACAAAGGCGAGCGGCTGGAAGCCCAAGCCCATGATGGTGCCGATGGGGCCGGGGACGGTCCAAGGCAGGGTGTACATAAAGCCGTTCATGCCCAAGAAGTCGATAAAGATCTTGAGGATCCAGATGTTGGCGATCGGAGCAAAGACAAACGGGACAAAGAAGACGGGGTTGAGCACGATGGGTGCGGCGAACAGCAGCGGCTCGTTGACGGCAAAGCACACGGGGACGATGGCTGCCTTACCGACGGCACGCATCTCCTGGGACTTGGCCAGGAAGCAGAACATAAAGACCAGGACGAGCGTGGCGCCGGTGCCGCCCATGCAGACGACGAAGTACTGGGCTCCCTGCGTCAGGACGGCGGTGGCGTGCTCGCCGGCCTGGAATGCAGCCAGGTTGTCGGTCATGTTGGCAACGAGAGCGGCGGCGATGGCGGGCTCGACGATCGAGGGGCCGTGGACGCCGACGAACCAGAAGAGGCTCATAGCGCCGTAGATCACAGCGAGGCCGATATAGCCGTCGGCGGCGGTGAACAGGGGCTGGAACACCTGGATGACGCCCTGGGCAAAGCAGAAGCCAAAGGCAGCGCGGAAGACGATGTCAAAGACCCAAAAGACGGTGATGCAGACGGAGAAGGGGATGATGTCCTTAAAGGTCTGCGAGATGTTGGGCGGAACCTGCTCGGGCATCTTGACGGTGATGTTGCGCTTAATGAAGAACTTGTAGATGATGCCGGTCACAAACGCAGCGATAAAGGCGGTCAACAGGCCTTTGGAACCAAGGTAGGTGGTGTTGAAGCCGCTGGCAGCATCCGTGGCGATCGTGTCGCTCGAAAGGAGCAAGAAGCCGATGATGGCTGCGCACATGCACGAGATGAAGTTGATCTGGTTGTTCTTGGGTAGATCGCGGTTCTGGGCGTCGGCGAAGTGCTTGGCCGTGGTGGCGGCGCAGGCGATGGCCAGAATGCCCATGGAGTAGTTGTAGCACTTCCACAGGGCGTTGTTGATGTCATCGGGCCAGTAGAAACCCCAGATGTTGGGGACCGAGGCTACCAGGCAGAAGATGGACGAGAAGATGATGATGGGGATGACGGAGATAAAGCCGTCGCGGATCGCCTTGAGGTACTTGTTGCGGGCGATCGCGTTGAAAAAGGGCTGGCCCTTTTCGATGATGGCGATGAGTTGCTCCATGCAATGCTCCTAAGAGTCGGTGGGTTAGCAACGATGGTAACTTTTGGCGTTCGGTTGCCAAAATGTTGACGTTGCCATTTTGCGACACAAAAAAGATGCGAATCGGTGGCCCCTGTGCCTGCAGACCGTCGATTCCTTGCGTGTAAACGATCGAGCCGCCCGGTGGCTCTGTGTTTGCGCAATGGCAACGTTAACATTTGGGCGACAAAAGCAGTTCGGGGAGGCGGAATTGTCGGTGAACGGTAGGTTTTGGGTGGTAAGCGTATTGTGGGGGAGGCGTTGGATATACTTAAAGACGTTTCATTTGACTGCGTAGGGTGCCACCAATGGCATCGTTGACATAGAAAGATCGACCTATGGCCGCTGTTAAAAAATCGGTTTCCGTTAAGGACGTGGCGCGTCTCGCGGGCGTCTCGGAGCAGACAGTCTCGCGTACGGTGCACGATTCGCCCAGCGTGCGCCCCGAGACCAAGGAGCGCGTGCGTGCCGCCATGCGCGAGCTGGGGTATCGCCCCAATTTTGCCGGTCGATCGCTGCGCCGCGGCAAGTTTAAGACCGTCGGCGTCGCCATGTTCAACATTACCGGCACCGGCAACCTCGACCGTATGGAGGGCTTTGCCGCCGCGGCCGACAAACATGGCTATGCCATCACCCTCACTAAAGTAGACGGGCATCCGTATACCCTCGAGAGCGCATCGTCGCGCATGAGCGCACTGCCGGTGGATGGCATGGTTGTGATTATGAACCGCATGCCGGCGGACTTTGGCACCTTTGAGCCGCTGCCCGGTATGCAGACGGTGCTCGTTACCATGCTGGAGCACCCGCTGTGCTCGACGGTCGATAACGACCAGTTCGATTGCTCGCGCCAGGTGGTCGAGTACTTGCTGGGGCAGGGGCACAAGACTGTGCACTTTATCTCGTGCCCCGAGCGCTCGCTTTCGGGCATGCAGCGCGAGGAGGGCTGGCGCGAGACGCTGCGCGCGCATGGTATTGAGCCGCCGCGATTCATTCGTGGCGATTGGACGGCGCAGAGCGGCTATGCTGCCGGTCAGGCTCTGGCAGACGATCCGACCTGTACGGCCATCTATGCCTCCAACGACGCCATGGCCTACGGCTGCATTCGCGGGCTCGAGTCGCGCGGAAAGCGCGTGCCCGAGGACGTGAGCGTGGTGGGTGTCGATGACAGCCTGGGCGACATCGTGCCCGATCGTCGCCTGACCACGGTGCGCTTTGATAACAAGCGTGTCGGCATGTGGGCGGTCGACAAGATCGCCGGCGCCGAGGGCGTTGCGCCTGGCGTGGAACACATGCTGATCCCCGGCGTGCTCGTAGCGGGCGATACGGTGCACGATGTACGCTAGGGTGCGGACCTGTTTGGGTTGCCGCTAATTGTGTTCGAGAATGTTCAGATTGGTTTAAAAACCGTTCACGGGTGAAAAGCAACCGTTCATAGCTCGAAATTACGTTTTGCGCTGTTCTTTTTTGTTTGAATGTTAATGTTCCTGCCATACACAGCGCAGCGCGTATGCCCGGACGCGATGCTCTCCGTTGGTTCATATGTGAAAGGAACGCAATATGGCAACCAAAGAAGAAATCTCGATGGTTGGATTCGAGATTGTCGCATACGCGGGCGACGCCCAGACCGATCTGCTTGCAGCGCTCGATGCTGCTCGCGAGGGTGATTTTGAGAAGGCCGAGCAGCTGCACAAGGATGCCAGCGATGCACTTATCGGCGCCCACGACACGCAGACCAAGCTGCTTTCGCAGGAGGCCGGCGGCGGCGAGATGGAGATGACCTTCATCATGGCTCACGCTCAGGATACTCTCATGACCACCATGATCCTGGAGAAGCAGACCCGCTTTACCATCGATGCCTATAAGCGCATCGCCGCACTCGAGGCTAAGCTCGCCTAACGAGCTCTCACAACCAAGTCCCCTTCCAAAAGCTCTGCCGCTACCCGCGGCAGGGCTTTTTCTGTTTACCCGGCACTTGGGGACGTTCCTTATCTGCCGGCAGTTTGGGACACTCCTGCCATGCATTCGATCCTTTGAGGATGGAAGAAACCGGGTCATTAGGTTTGCTGCGGTGCCGACTCGGTCTGTCGGTTACAAAACTATGCCGGTTTACTACGATGAATCGCATTCTTTCAACTATGGAAAGAACAGCGTTATCAAAGCCGCAGGTAGAAAGCTTGTCATTTTCTGCTAATAGCAAATGTGGTCGGTCCTATCGGTTTTATCGTAGTAAACCGGCATAGTTTTGAAATGGCACTATTCGACTAGCAGCGTTATGGAGCTTCTGCACGCCCTCCCGTTCGGTTTTTTGCTGGGTGGGTATACTTCCATCCGCAATACAGACCGGACTGAGGAGGTATCCAAATGCCGGACAACGGATCGATTCAAAAGAGAGACGCGCACGAGATGGCTCATGGACGTCCTGTCCAGATAACCGAGCACACGACGGTAACCGAGCTGCAGCCCAGCCTGTCCGATGTCGTGTGCGCAAACAAAAAGCTGCAGATTGGCTTTATCGTTGCGCTCGTGGTACTGGCGCTGCTGTCGGGCTTTGTGGCTCGTCCGCATTTTGCCGATACCAAGACTTGGGACTCCACCATCGAGGTTATCGACCAAAAGAAAGGTAACGTACTGGCGCTCACGGCCTCGTGCGTGGCGCTGTCTGCGGGCATTACCGCGCTGCCGGGTGATACGGGTACGCCGGTCGCTGAGCAGCTCGCACAGCTTTCAGGCAACCTTGGTATCGTGCTTGCCGTGCTATACCTAGAGAAATACTTGCTCACGATTTTGTGGTCGGTTGGCTTGGGCATCTTAATCCCGTTTGCGTTGGCGCTCTTTGCGGTGTCGCTTGGCATTCACGGGCGCTGGAGCACGAGTGCCGTCCTGCGCCGCGTGGCGACCCGCGTGCTGGTAGTCGCCATGATCGGCATGGCGTTGGTGCCTGCAAGCGTGTGGGTATCGCAAAAGGTCGACGAGACATATCGCGTCAGCATTGAACAGGCCGAGCAAAAGGCGGCCGACGCTGCGAGTGCGGCAGATAGCGACAGCTCCAAAGCAAGCAAGAAAAAGACCGAGTCTACAGAGTCCAAAAACGTGCTCGAGCAGTTGACTGACGGGGCCTCGAGCTTGGTCACGTCGGTGACCAGCGGTGCCAAGCAGATGACCGACAAGATCGTGCAGCAGGTGACCGACCTCATCGAAGGCGTCATCGTGATGATCGTGACCTCGTGCGTTATCCCGCTGCTGGTGCTCGCGGCGTTTCTGTGGCTGGGACACACGCTACTGGGGATCGATATCTCTGGCCCGGCGAACTATTTGACGGGCCGTTTTCTGAGCGCTCCGTCCAAACATGCCAAGAAGAGTGGGCAGTCTGAGTAGGCGGCAAAGCGAACTTTGGAAGATCAACCGTAAGAAGGGCGGCCGAGACACGTTCTCGGCCGCCCTTTTGTTTGCTGAACACATGGTCGCTACGTCCGCGCCAGACCCAAACGGTCAGCAATCATCCGTGAATGGTATTTGTTCAAAAAAGAACAAAGATAAACAAATAGTTGTTGCAGTTAATGTTCGAATGTGTTCAAATAAACATGAACAGTGAAGAACCGCACATTCAGATGCCCGGACCTGAACGCGATTCAACACTTCCAAACAGAAACTACGCACCTGCGTATCTCTCAAGGAGGATGTCATGAGGGTTGTAATCGCTTCCGATGCCGACGGTATGTCGATGAAGGAGTCCATCAAGGAGATGCTCATCGCCGACGGTCACGAGGTCGTCGACTATTCCGAGACCCCTGCCGCGGACTTTGTCGATTCCGCGACCGCCGTTGCCAAGGACCTGCTGGAGCACAAGGATTCCCAGGGCTTCGCATTCGATAAGTACGGCGTCGGCTCCTATATGGCCGCTGTCAAGATCAAGGGCATGGTCGTCGCCAACATTTCCGACGAGCGTTCCGCTTACATGACCCGCGAGCACAACGGCTCGCGCATGGTCACCATGGGCCCGGGCGTTGTGGGCACCGAGGTCGCCAAGAAGATCGCCCGCGAGTTCCTGCGCGCCCAGTACGCCGGCGGCCGTCACCAGATCCGTGTCGACATGCTCAACAAGATGGCCTAACGAGAGCCACCGAGAACTCGAACTTCTACCTCAACTTGTGAATTCAGACGAAAGGACGTTCTGATGAAGAAGACCATCGCAATCGGTTGCGACCATATCGTTACGGACGAGAAGATCTATCTGGCCGACCGCCTGGAGCAGGCTGGATACAAGGTGCTCGACTGCGGCACCTACAGCCACACCCGTACGCACTATCCCATCTACGGCAAGGCCGTGGGCGAGGCTGTTGCCAGCGGTAAGGCCGACTTTGGCGTGGCCCTGTGCGGCACCGGCATCGGCATCACCAACGCCGTCAACAAGGTTCCCGGCGCCCGCTGCGCCCTGGTCCGCGACATGACCTCTGCCCTGTATGCCCGTCGCGAGCTTAACGCCAACATCGTGGGCTTTGGCGGCAAGATTACCGGCGAGTTCCTGATGGCCGACATTATGCTTGCCTTCCTGGAGGAGCCCTACGAGAAGACCCCCGAGCACGATGCCCTGATCGCCAAGATCGACGCCTGCAATAAGGCCGACGCCGAGGCTCAGGCTGACCCGCACTTCTTTGACGAGTTCCTCGAGAAGTGGGACCGCGGCGAATACCACGACTAAGGGGTTCCGGCGTTTTAACAAACGCCGGACCGGTTGACGCTGCGAAGCCATCTGGCGGGCAATCTGCCGCTCAGCTTCGACGGCATGACCAGAAGGTCAATGCCGTCTCGCTTCACGGCACCTTGCCTCGCCAGCTGGCTTCTCGCTGATGTCTGAGTGACCTGTGGGGTTACCGCTGTTGTTGCGAAGCGTTCTGGTACGGCTAGCTGCTCCGATAACACGTTTGCTTGCTTGGCTTGAGTGCTTCGTTTTGGCGGCCCCCGGCATTCTGCAGCTTTTCAATTGACGGCTCGCGTTTCTGTGAGGGGGCGCGGGCCGGTTTTCTATCAGCCCCACTGACTTGGCGGGCTGTCGTAAGAAAGGGAAGGCTCCTATGGAGTTTGTTCTTGATAACGGTTCTATCCGCGTAGCACTGAGCACGGCTGGCGGATCGTTCACTTCTATTGCGGCCAACGGCCGTGAGTACCTGTGGCAGGGTGACCCGGCGGTCTGGTCGGGCCAGGCACCCATTTGTTTCCCGATCTGCGGCGGCCTTCGCGACGGTCACGCAATGACCATGGGCGGCCGCGAGGTTAGGCTCGCCCGCCACGGCTTTGCGCGCAAACAGGAGTGGAAGCTCGAGGAACAGAGCGACAACATGGTTGCACTGAGCCTAAGCTCTGCCGACCATGCCGAGCTGCTCGAGCAGTACCCGTATCCGTTTAAGATCGTTGCTCGTTACACGATCGATGCGGCAAAGGTGGCCGTGTCGTACGAGGTGACCAATGAGGGCACCGAGGACATGCCGTTCTTTGTGGGCGGTCACCCTGGCTTTAAGTGCCCGCTTGACGAGGGTGAGTCCTATGACGACTACGAGCTCCGTTTTGAGCAACGCGAGGCCGCCGAGCTCTGTACTGCCGTTCCCTCGACGGGCCTGATTGATGTTGAGCATCGCAGCAAGAACCCCATGATCGGCCAGAACCTGCCGCTGACCCACGAACTCTTCGACTTCGCGGAGACCATCTTCGACGTGCTCGAGAGCCGCGTGGTTACGCTGACCAAGAAGACCGAGGACAAGGGCGTGCGCCTGACGTTCCCCGATATGCCGTACCTGATTGTGTGGAGCAAGCCCGAGGGCGACTTTGTGGCCGTGGAACCGTGGGGCGGCCTGTCCACCTGCTCCGACGAGGACGATATTCTGGAGCACAAGCGTGGCTGCCTGGTGGCCAAGCCGGGGGAGACCGTTACCCGCGGCTTTGAGATCGAGATCCTTTAACGAGCTATCGTATGTTTGGGGCGGGTCATGCCGCCCCGGAACAGGAGTTCAACATGATTCTGACCGTTACCATGAACCCGTCGATCGATACGTGCTATCAGCTCGACAAGCTGATCATCGACGACGTTAACCGTGTGACGCCCGAAAAGACCGCTGGCGGCAAGGGCCTCAACGTGAGCCGTGTTCTGCTGCAGTTGGGCGACGATGTGCTCGCGACCGGTTTGCTCGGCGGCCACATGGGTGCCTATATGGCCGAGCTTATGGATGCCGACGGCGTCAAGAACGACTTTGTGCCCATCGCCGGTGAGACGCGCATTTGCCTGAATATTCTGCACGAGGGTAATCAGACCGAGCTGCTGGAGAGCGGCCCGCAGATCGCCCCGGCCGAGCTCGAGGCCTTTACGGCCAAGTTCGCCGAGCTTGCAGCGAAGGCGGACGTTGTGACGCTTTCGGGCTCGCTGCCGCGTGGCGTCGATGCTGGCTACTATGCTGAGCTCGTCAAGATCGCCGAGGAGGCGGGCGCCAAGGTGCTGCTCGACACCTCGGGTGCATCGCTGGAGGCCGCGCTGGAGTCCGACGCTAAGCCTGAGCTCGTAAAGCCCAACCTGACCGAGATTAACGGCCTGCTGGGTACGTCCTTTACGACCGAAGATGTCGATGCCCTACGCGAGGCGCTTGCCGCCGATGACCGTTTTGCCGGTATCCCCTGGGTTGTCGTTTCGATGGGCGCTGCCGGTTCGGTGGGCTTCCATGGGGGTCGCGCGTTCCGCGCCAAGACGCCCGCGATTGCGGCTGTGAATGCGACGGGTTCCGGCGACTCGACCATCGCCGGCTTTGCGCATGCCATTGCTGCTGGTGCCGACGATGTCACGGTGCTCAAGACCGCCAATACCTGCGGCAAGCTCAACGCCATGGATCCCAAGACCGGCCACCTGGTCATGGACCGCTGGGATGAAATCTTCAACAACGTTGTCGTGACTGAACTGTAGGGTTACGGCGTTTTACCAAACGCCGTAACGGCTCGACGCTGCAAACGCCCCTAAGCGGCAATCTGACGTTCAATCGTC
>CALJDJ010000002.1 GCA_938023705.1 uncultured Collinsella sp. | reverse complement strand
CGCGAAATTTCTGCATTGCGTCCATGCGTGGGGGTATCGCGTCAACCGACGACCTACTTGGCGTCGTAGGCCTCGGCATCCCACCAGTCGAGCTGGGCAATGTTGTCACGGATGTGCTGGCAGCTCTTGTGGAAGCCTTCGAGCTCGTGCTCGGAAAGGTCGAGCGTGTAGACCTCCTCGACGCCCTCGGCACCGATCACGCACGGCAGGGAGGTGAAGATACCCTCCTCGCCATACTGGCCGGTCATGAGCGTGGAAGCGGAAAGCACGGCGTGCTCGTTGTGCAGCACGGCGGCGCAGACGCGCGCGGCGGAGTTGGCGACGGCGTACTCGGTGCACTGCTTGCCCTGGTAGGTCACATAGCCGCCCTTACGCGCGAGCTCCTCGACCTCCATGTGGTCAAAGGCGTACTTGTCGGGGTTCTCGGCCTGAAGCTCGTTGAGGTTTTTGCCGGCGATGGTTGCGGCCTTAAAGGCGGCAAGCTGGCTAAAGCCGTGCTCGCCGATCATGTAGGCGTCGATGGACTTGGGGCTCACGCCGACCTTCTTGGAGATCTCGGTGCGCAGGCGGGCGGAATCTAGGCCGCAGCCCGAGCCGATGATCTTCTTGGGATCGTAGCCGGTCAGGTGCCACAGCTCGGTGCACACGACGTCGCAGGGGTTGGAGATGCTCACGAAGATGCCGTCGAAGCCGGCGTCGACGATGCGCTTGGCAAAGGTGCGGGCGGCGTCGGTGGTAAAGAACAGCTCGCCGTCGCGGTTGCCGGCGGCCAGCGCGACCTTGCCGGCGGCGTTGACGATGACGTCGCAGCAGGCCAGCCCCTCGTAGTGGTCGTAGCAGTTGACGATCTTGGTGTTGTACGGGACAAACGAAAGGGAGTCGCGCAGGTCCTGGACCTCGGACGTCACCTTGGCCTCGTTGATATCGCATAGGTACAGCTCATCGGCAATGCCTTGCA
Source organism: uncultured Collinsella sp. (assembly GCA_938023705.1). Taxonomy (GTDB): domain Bacteria; phylum Actinomycetota; class Coriobacteriia; order Coriobacteriales; family Coriobacteriaceae; genus Collinsella. The sequence goes on along the minus strand of CALJDJ010000002.1, from coordinate 2,729 downwards.
TAAGCAGGCTGTTGGCGACATGTGCTCCTACGTGGCCCTGGCCGACCACACCGATCTTACGCGTCTGGTACATATATGTATCCTTTCGGCCGAGTTTTCGTGTCGAACCATTGTAGCGTCCTGCTGCCACTTTGCTAGGCTAAAGCGTCGTAGATTTTTGGGACATGCGTTAATCTCTACTTTTGGAGTGATTTGGGCCGCTGATGGCATCGCTGGGCGATGTGCTCGCGCGGATGGGGCCGGTCGTTGTACCATAGCTGCAACTGACTCGTAAGGAGCTTCCATGCCCATTCGCATTCCCGACGCCCTCCCTGCCGCCGCGCAGCTCGAGAGCGAGAACATCTTTGTCATGACCGAGTACCGCGCGCTGCACCAGGACATCCGTCCGCTGCGCGTGCTCATCCTCAACCTCATGCCCACCAAGATCGCCACCGAGACGCAGATCATGCGCAAGCTCTCCAACACACCGCTCCAGGTGGAGGTGGACCTGCTGCGCACCAAAACGCACGAGGCCACGCACGTGAGCGCCGGCCACCTGGAGACGTTCTACCGCACGTTCGACGACATCCGCGATATCCACTACGACGGCCTGATCATCACGGGCGCGCCGGTGGAGCAGATGCCGTTCGAGGAGGTCGACTACTGGCCCGAACTCTGTCAGATTATGGATTGGTCCACCACGCACGTGCACTCTACGCTGCATATTTGCTGGGGCGCACAGGCCGGTCTGTACCATCATTACGGTATCCAGAAGCACGACCTGCCGGCAAAGGCGAGCGGCGTGTTCGAGCATTATCTGGTGAAGCCGCAAAGCCCGCTGGTCCGCGGTTTCGATGACCGTTTCTATGCCGTGCATTCGCGCAACACCGATGTGCGCCGCGAGGACGTGGAAGCCGAGCCGCAGCTCGAGGTCGTGGCCGTGTCTGACGAGGTAGGCCTGTACATCGTCAAGTCGACCGACAGCCGTCGCTTCTTTGTATTTGGCCACCCCGAGTACGATACCGACACGCTGCGCCTGGAGTACGAGCGCGACGTGAAGCGCGGGCTCAACCCTCAGGTGCCGGCGCATTACTTCCCGGGCGACGACCCCACCGCCGAGCCGCGCAACGTCTGGCGCAGCCAGGCTCAGCTGTTTTACACCAACTGGCTCAACTACTACGTCTACCAGACCACGCCCTACGACCTGGCCCGCGCCGGCGAGGAGCACTAGACTGCGATGGTACTGCTGTAGCCGTGGCTGATGTGGCGGCGATTAGGCGCTGATGATGTCGGGCAGCGGCAGGTCGTGGGCATCGGTGGGGACGTGGTTGATGCGTTGTTCGTCAAAGGCGATGCCGATGATTTGGCATGCGGGTGAGAGCATGGGCAGGTAGCGGTCGTAGCAACCGCCGCCGTAGCCCAGACGCGCGCCGGTTTGATCGAAGGCCACGAGCGGCACAACAATCATGTCGAGTGCTTCGGCAGGCACGATGGGGAAGCGGCCGCTGTCGATGTCCGTGGCCGCGAAGGCCCGCGCGGGGTGGGCGATAAACGGAGCCGCGAACGCATCGTCGGCGGCAACTGCTCGCATACACATGCGCTGGCCACAAGCTGCGGCATCAATTGCCGAGAGCATGCACGGATAGGCCACGCGCCAGCCGCGCGCGGCGACCGCAGCGGCAAACGCGGCAGGGTTGACCTCGGAACCCATCGCGGCATAGATGGCAACGGTGTGCGGCACCGCGGCATCCGAGCGATCCAACAGCTCAACCAGCCGCGTACAGATAACGGCGGACTTTGCCGCACGCACATCCAAATCAAGAGCATCGCGCCGGGAAATCACCGCCCGTCGCAACTCAGCCTTATCCATCCCAGCTCCCTCTCCCAAACCTACCAAAAAGGGACAGGTTTATTTTGGCAGGTTTTATCTGGGCAAACGTCGAAGGCGCCCTTTGTGGCGGCTTCGACTCGACGTTGGCTTCACAGCGCCGCAGCGATCGCTTCAGTCACAAACTTATTGAGTGACTCACCCTTCTTTGCCGCCGCCAGCGCTGCTTGCTTGTGGAGCTCAGAGCCCGTTCTTACGTTGAACGAGCCCTTAAAAGCCCGCTCGGGTTCCTTGCCCTTCTCGGCGCAAAACTCAAGGTAATCGTCGACGGCGTCGTGGAAGCATTGCTCCACTTCTTCAGCCGTGGAGCCTTCAAATACGATTGCGTCCCTAATGCCGGCGACCATACCTGTTAGCACATGCTGTTCGGCATCGAACTCGACCGGGGCGAAATAACCCTTGTATGCCAAAACGTTACTCATGACTACCTCCGACATCTTGCAGAAAGCGAACGATGTTTCGAATGGTCCCCGCTGTCAATTCGTCAGATGGATGAGGCGTGTGCATTACGAACATCCTGCCATCTGATGGCCTGTAGAAGCGAACGCGCGATCCGGATGTCTTGCCTTTGCTGTCCATTTCAAAGCCATATGAAGCCATAACTTTAAGAATGTCAGCGAATCTATACGTTGAAGGACAGCTAAGCAGCTGGGCGATGAGTTTATCGGATCGAGTCATCCCGCCTCACATTCTGCAACTATATTCTAGTTGCAATTTCAGTTTGATGCAAGCACCTCTACTATAGAACATGTGTGCGTATAGAACAAGTGTTCGAATCACAACTGAGGAAGGAGACAGGCACCTTTGTGGTGGTCTGTGCTGTGAGTGGGCGTCTGCGGCGGTTTGTCTCAATCTGTAACAG
>CALJDJ010000001.1 GCA_938023705.1 uncultured Collinsella sp. | reverse complement strand
CCGGCAGCGCCGTCTAACGAGCCGCCGATGGACTTTGATGATGACATTCCGTTCTAGCCCTGATAAATATTTAAATGTAAATTTATTTACAGATTTATCTAAATAAATAACCAATTAAATTAGTGTGTTATAAGCATTCGAGCCCTCTTTTTTCTGTAAAGTTAAAAGAGGGCTTTTTATTGTCCGAAGGTTGTGTAATTATAAAAGTTCGCTTATAAAATTAAATGTAAATATAAAAGTTCTTTGGTGACTAAAGTGTAAACAAAGGGGTGTTTGTGAGAGTTGAAACCGTTGTACACAGTTCTGGTGATCTATTACCAATACTTCTAGATGATGATGGTTTACCAATCCCGTCTCCTAACGAGTTTGTGATGGGAAGACGAAACTTAAGCACAAATACCCTCATTAGAAACCTTCGTGAGCTGTCTGTTTTGTATCGATGGTTCAACGTTCATCGGATCGACATGCACTCGAGACTAAAAAACGGTGCGCTTTTCTCGGAAGCTGAATTTAGAGGAAGCTTGCTAGAGTTTTTGAGAAAAGACATGGAGATCGAAAGCAAGGTTGTTGCCCCGCATACGTTTAATAGTCGATTAGCCACAATACGCCAGTATTTCGTCTGGGAGATTGATGTCTATTTGTCGTCTCTACCATCGAATGATAGCCAGTATGACTCGATACAAGAGTCTAGAAAGCGAATCATCGCGTGGATTGAGAAAGGTTTTATTAATAGTCCAAAGAGTGCTGGTATTAGCCGAAAAGCTTTGACAGAGGATGAAGCCAGATTCTTAGTTAATTGTCTCAACCCTGAGAGCGCTGACTCTTTCGCTTTTTACGAGCCGATTAAGTATCGAAACTTTGTCGCAGTATCATTGATGCTTAACTGTGGACTCCGTCCAGGGGAGCTTCTTAGTCTTCGGGTTGAAGATATTAATATTGGGGCAATTTCGTCGGTAACTATTCAACGAAGACCACCCGATCCAAATGACGAGAGAAGGCCCAGACCCAGTGTTAAGCGCAGTGGTCGAGTATTGCCGCTTGAGGGTAGCCACTTTCTACGGATGTTAGACAGATACATTGTCGAAATGAGGGAGAGCCTAGAATCTAAATCGAGTAAATCTAGTGATTATTTGATCTTAAGTGATGAAGGCAACCCGTTGTCCCATTCATCACTGACACAACTTTTTACTCGTCTAAGGAGTGCATATCCGGACTACTTGCCAGAAATACTGACTCCGAAAGCATTGCGGCATACATTCTCGACTCGAATGGAAAGGGCATTGCGAGAGGCAGGTCTTGAAGAGGACCGTAGAAAGCAAGCTTTGGCAATGTTACGTGGCGACTCAAGTTTAGAGTCTCAAACGGTTTATATTGCTCAAGAAATTGAAGATCGGGCTCGGCAAGCATTATCTGATTACCAAAAGAAACTGACAATGGGAAGCGATAGATGAACCAGTTGCTTCAACAAGCTAGAGATAATAATGATTCTAGGCTGAATTTACCTGATACTTTTTTTACTCGTGAGGGTGTTAAGGTTGAGAGTGCTGGAGATGTTTGGGTGTTGCCCTTGCTATATCGACACAGTCGGCTCGACTTCTCTCGCATCCAAAGCGGCACTCTTAAAGTTGTAGTAAAAAGCTGTATTATTGATCAAGCGACGCGAGTGTCATCGCACGCTGGAGTGCAATATTGGAGTGATATATCTGCCGCAATTTTCTCGAAACAGACCGATTATTCCCTCGTCTCCGATCTTTCCATTGATGATCTTGAATTACGTTTAATTGCGGTGATGGAAGCCGCAATAAATGAAGCTCGTAAAAGGCACCGCCTTTGGGCATTGTATAGACCAATACAGTGGTATATTTGGTGCGCGGAAAACTACCCAGAATTTGGGTTTTCGGAGATTTATGCTCACGAGTTAGAAGCGATGGAAATTCCGGGAAATCCAAAAGGGGAGGCAGTTAGACAAGAAGATCCTGATAGAGGACCTCTTCATAGAACTCTTGAGCTTCAACTCATAATCAATACGTTAAAGCAAGACAACAGTATGGAGTATGAGCACCTGCAACAGAAGGCGGCTATAGCTCTTTCAATTGCTTTCGGAAGAAATCCAGCTAACCTAACTTTTCTAAAAGAAACGGACTTAATTAACCTGACGCCTGATTCCGATTCACCTTGCTATATTTTACGAATGCCCAGAATTAAAAAGAGGCAACTAGCGCCAAGAGACGATATGGTGGATGAATATTTGGAACCGGATATTGCCAAACACCTAGTGGCGCTTATCAACGCTTCGCAACATAAAAAGCTAGTGGTTGATGCTGATGGAAGTGTTAGAGAAATCGAGAGACCTTTGTTTATTAAACCAACCGAAAATTCTTATGCATTAGAGTCGAAGCGTTGGGATGACGCCTTCAATATGATGTCGACAGGTATAGCTAATCTCATCAGAGGCTTTATCAAACGACACAATCTAATTTCCCCACTTACCGGTGAATTGATGCACGTTACCCCCCGAAGACTGCGGTATACGCTTGCGACAGGGTTAGCAGTTGAGGGAATTAGCAAGCGTGAGCTGGCGAGGATTCTCGATCATACCGATACCCAGCATGTGCAGGTTTATTTTGAAATGGCTGGCAGAATTGTTGAGCACCTTGATAAGGCAACCACAAAAGCCTTGTCTAATTACCTAAACTTTTTCAAAGGTAAAGTAGTCGATAGCGATATTGAGGCTGTCAATGGTGATCGTGACGACAAACACCTAATCTTTGTTGACGAACAAAATCCGACGGTACAGTCCGATATCGGCGTTTGTGGAGAATCTAGCGTTTGCCACCTCGACCCACCATACTCTTGCTATTTATGCCCTAAATTTCAGCCCTATCGACATGCCGATCATGAGCAGGTGTTGGATTGCCTATTGGCGAGTCGGACAGAGCGACTTGAAAAATACGAAAATGCTCGCCTAGGGATTCAACTCGACGAAGTGATATCGGCGGTAGCACAAGTTGTGAAAATCTGCGAAGAGGGCCAAGAGAATGTCTGATGGTCGCTCGCAACGCAGAGCCAAAGTTATTCCCTTTATTGATCGTTTAGAACGCGATCGGAATGCAAATTTACAAGCCCTAGTCAGCAAAGCCCAGCTTTTGAAGTTAGATGGTTTCGAGTCGGTTAAATGGCATGAATCGAATTGGAAGATAACATCTGGCAGACTTGTGAAGCTGACTGGAAAAAATATCAAAGCAGCGTCTTTTGTCTTTACCTTATCACCAAAATTAGGCGCCGAGTCTCTAGTGGATAGTTGGGGTGAAGTGTGTAAGGCGTTATTCGTTTTAAGATTTCATAGAAAACATCAGTCAACGCCCAATCAGCGTAACTTCATAACAGCAGTCGGTTATGTTGCCGCGGCTGCAACTCAATTGGGTCAGAAACTACTCAACCTGACTCCCGAAGCACTTGATAATGCATGCGCGTTAATTTCAAAACATTACCGCGAGGCGACCGCATATAACCTCCATAAACATATTGCAGAGTTCGCAGCGCATTGCGATGCCAACGGCTTGTGCCGGGTTCTGTTGCAATTTAAATACGCGCGAATGAAGCGCCCAGCGAGCACGGACGGTTTAAGCCACAAGCGGCTTGATGATCCAGAGGTTATTGAGACCAAATCGGACAAATTGGTTGATCCAAAAGTATTCCGTGTAATGGGAGAGCTTTATCAAAATGTACCGAAAATTCATAAATACCGGCTGTATGTTTTGTTATTGACTTTGCTTGCGTGCACGGGGCGACGGTTTAGTGAGGTTTCACTTTTACCAAATCAAACACTGTCTGTTGATGACGAAGGGAACGGTTATATCGAGTACTTCCCGCGTAAAACAAGTCGAGGAGATGTATTCACTCCGAAACGCAAATTGTACCTACCATCAGAGGTGAAACCTATCGTTGAAGAAGTGCTCAATGAATTAGCAGATCTCACCGCTGCGGCTCGCGAGACGGCAGAAGAGATGCATAAAACACGTGGGCCGGATTTACGCTTTTTGGAGCAAATTCCGAGTGAACAGCGGCTCTATGCTAGCGATATAAAGGAATTAGGGATTAGTGATACAGGATTAACGTCAACGGGTTGGCTTCGTAAACAAAACCTAGCTTGGCCAGACGTCGATGCGCGAACCAAACAAGGGCAACGCCCACGAAACCCCATTCATTTCACGAATAAGGAAGGTTTGAAAAAGTACTGTGCCCGTGATTTTTCGGGTGCCTGTCTCTCGGCCATTCATACCGATCAATTCGGTAAAGAATATTACCTGAAAGATTTACTTTTCCTCCGTCCACTCGGCCTTTCGAGTGGCACTTATGCTCATTGGCTTGCGACCAGTTGCAGCCAGTCAATGTTTTCGACATTCCTTCGCTATTTCCCTGACCTCGCGGCGGAATATGCATCTGCTAGTGTCGAGGTGGATTTCACCAGTCACCATTTTCGACACACACTCAATACCTTGCTTGATGAAGGCGGTTTGAGTGATCTACTGCAGACGGAATGGTTTGGTAGGACGAATTCACGAGACACAAAAGCGTATCAGCATACGTCACGAGAAAAGCGAGCGCTTATGCTGCGCCAAGACATAAAGAAAGGACTCGTCGGTGGGCAAATAGCAGAGCAGATTCAAGCGATTCCGGTTGATGTTCAGGATGTTTTCCTCAAAGCAAGGGTACAGGCGGTGCATGATGTCGGTACTGGTATTTGTATCCATAATTTCTCGCAAACACCTTGTGAGCGCCATTTGCAATGTTCAGCAGACTGCAAGGACTATGTGTGGGCAAAAGGCGACGCTGGTCGATTGGAAGACCTAAAACGGCAATATGCACTCACGGCAATTGCTCGCAAAAACGCTGAGCAGCAAATGAGTAGTCAAAAGCCAAAGAAAAGTGCCGACTGGCTTGCGCACAATGATAAAAAACTTAAAACCCTAAAAACCCAATTAGCGGACAATGGGGTTGAGCATTTTGACCCTGAGCAATATCTAATAGAGGTGAAACATGGCTAAGCGTTTCAGACGTATGTCGGATAGTGATATCAATACCATTGTTGCTGATTTAGATCGCTGGGCTATGGGCGAGCTTGGCTCCAAGTTAACTTGGGCAGTGCTGGAAGAGCGTTTCGGGTTTAGTCGCCAATCACTTCAAGCAAAATCAGAAATTAAAGCAGCCTATGACAACGCCAAAAGAGCATTGTCAGGTGGCTTGGTTAAAACAAAAGAACAAGCAACCAAAGAGGCCGAACAGCTACAGGTGGAGCTAGCACGCCTTAGAACAGAGCTGGAAGCATACAAGCAACGTGAAGAGCTGTGGCAGCGCCGCTGGCAGCAAATAGCCTTTCATGTAAGGCAAAAGGGTATACAAATGGCAAGTGTCGATAAAACTCCACCTGAAGGTGCAGATTTACCGTCAAATACCGAGTCAGCCAAAATTCTGAAAATGTTTGATAAGGAAATACCGCCTTCGGGCCGTGTTTAGCTCAAGGGTAACTCTACTCACTGGATTGGAGGCGATATGAACTTGGCTGGAAAGATTTCAGGGCTGTCAGGTGATGCTGACGTGTTATTCGGTGGCGAGTCCTATAATGCATCGGTGAGAGTGTCTTCGCGTATTGATCAAGTATATGACTTCCATATCCTAGTTGAGGGGTTGCCGGAATTTTTGGCGTTCGGGCTAGTAGCCGATCACTCAAGCTTCGTTGCTAGGCTTGATTTTGAAAGGGAAGTCGAGCTTCGCGCATATAAATTAAAGGGTGGTGTTCTCTGGTGTAAGCCTATAAAGGCAGAGATAGAGTTAATTACAGGGAATTCACCCAGTATTGTCAAAGTTCATGCAAACTTGGTGAATTTTAAGTTTCAATTAAGCCAAGGCACTGGTGAAAATTACTCAGTTCGTGATTCTCGAGGTGTTGCTCGTTATGGGTCTACTAAATTTTCTTTGCGCTCGGCTAGCATTGAAATCCGATGCACTGAACAGACCAAGATAGCGCGGGAAAAGCTTAATCAAGATGGTGGGTTCGCTATTACCCACGACATGGTGATTAACTTTAATAACGCCCAAGGGGTGCAGATTGATGAGTTAAAACGAATCCTTTTGGATATTCATCGTGTTTTGGCATTTGCAAACGGTGCGTGGGTGGGTATCCATCTAGTTCGAGGCTTCAACAACGAAACCAATTTAAGTTACCTGTCACTTACCAACTCACTATGCAGTAGACATCAAGGCCGCTTTGGTTGGTTTGACGCACATCATGGGCACGTATTGGCATCAGTTGCTACAAAGTTAGTCGAAGAGTTTGATAACTCAAAATCATCAGACACTTTTGATCGAGCTTTATATTGGTATATCCGTGCAAACAACTCCGCTGGAGTAGGTATTGATGCGGGAATTATTTTAGCTACAACAGCATTGGAACTCTTAGCTAAATTTGTTAAACAAAAGAACGAGTTAAAAGTTGAAATTACTGGAGATAAGAAACATCCTAGTCTAGGGGATAAAATCCGCGCTGCGGCGTTGCATCTCGAAATCCCCACACTGATTGAAGACAATATATGTCCTCAATTCTGGGCTATCAAGAACGATGGGCAATGGTCTGACATCCCAGAAGCTATAGCCAAATATCGTAACGACTTAGTGCACCCCAAAGCGAGGATAAAATCACAGAACCAACACGCGCTTACTATTGAGATGTGGCGATTATCTGTTTGGTATCTGGAGCTCTTTATGTTGCGCTTGATTGGATATCAGGATGTCTATTCAAACAGGCTAACGGCTAAATGGCTTGGTGAGGTCGAGCATGTCCCATGGGCCGGTAGCAAATCATCCTAGCAACTAATTTGCATTCTATTGCTATCGCAAGGGAATTTAGCTAGTTTAGCTAAATTATAAAAACGAGCCGTAAGCGAACATTCAGATGAACGAGCAAGAAATTTACGCACAAATCAAAAAAGCTCTGCAAGAGGCACCTCGCAATCAATACACCGCTGAGCTGCATCTGCAAATGATCAAATATGCTGATGAGCTAAAGAACATCACAGCCAAAGAGTTTTGTGAAGGGGTGGGCCTGCGGAGCAGCTTTGGCACCGAATTTAGCAAAATGCGCAATCTGACTCAGCGCTTGAAAGCTGCCGGGCTCGATACAGCCAAGCTATAACGACTCAAATTTAATCGTGCCGGGCCAATGCTCGGTAATGTAAGGAACAACCATGGCCATTAAGAAAACCGAACTTTACTCCTCCCTTTGGGCCAGCAGCGATGAGCTGCGTGGCGGTATGGATGCCAGCCAGTACAAAGACTATGTGCTGACCATGCTGTTTATGAAGTATGTCTCCGATAAGTACAAAGGCGACCCTTACGGCATGATTGTGGTGCCGCCAGGTGCCAGCTTTGACGATATGGTTGCCTTGAAAGGCGACAAAGAAATCGGCGATAAAATCAATAAAATCATCAGCGCGCTGGCCGAAGAAAACGACCTCAAAGGTGTCATCGACGTTGCCGACTTTAACGATGAAGACAAGCTCGGCAAAGGCAAAGAGATGATCGACCGTCTGTCTAAGCTGATCGGTATCTTTGAAGGGCTAGACCTATCTGCCAACCGCGCCGATGGCGATGACCTACTGGGTGATGCTTACGAATACCTAATGCGCCACTTTGCTACTGAATCGGGTAAATCTAAAGGGCAGTTTTATACCCCAGCCGAAGTCTCGCGGATTATGGCGAAAATCATTGGTATTAATGCGCAAACACCACAAGACGCTACGGTCTACGACCCCACCTGTGGCTCTGGCTCGCTATTGTTAAAAGCCAGTGATGAAGCGCCGCGCGGCTTGTCGATTTTTGGCCAAGAAATGGATAACGCCACCAGTGCCTTGGCGCGTATGAACATGATCCTGCACAACAACGCCACCGCCAAAATCTGGAAAGGCAACACCATTGCTGACCCGCAATGGAAAGAGGCAAACGGCCAACTTAAGACTTTTGATTTCGCCGTGGCCAACCCGCCGTTTTCCAACAAAAACTGGACCAGCGGCATTAACCCGAACGACGACGAATTTGGCCGTTTCAGTTGGGGCATTCCACCCGAGAAAAACGGCGACTACACCTTTTTACTGCACATCATTAAAAGCCTAAAAAGCACCGGTAAAGGCGCGGTCATTCTGCCTCACGGCGTTTTGTTCCGTGGCAACGCCGAAGCGCGCATTCGTGAAAACCTGATTAAACAAGGCTACATCAAAGGCATTATCGGTTTGCCGGCCAACCTGTTTTATGGCACCGGCATTCCTGCCTGTATTATCGTGATTGATAAAGAGCACGCGAACGCTCGCAGCGGCATCTTTATGGTCGATGCCAGCAAAGGCTTTGCCAAAGACGGCAATAAAAACCGCCTGCGCAGCCAAGATATTCATAAAATCGTTGATGTCTTTACCAAGCAGCTAGAACTGCCGCGCTACTCGCGTATGGTGCCACTCAGTGAAATCGCCGGTAACGACTACAACCTCAATATTCCGCGTTATATCGACTCCAGCGAACCGGAAGACCTGCACGATTTAAGCGCCCATCTGCAAGGCGGCATTCCAAACCGCGATATTGATGCTTTAGAGCGTTACTGGCAGGTGTTCCCGAGTATTCGCGCCTCCTTGTTTGAGCCTGCCCGTGAAGGTTACAGCAAAGCCTTGGTCAAAGCCTCCGAGGTGAAAAGCACCATCCTGAACCATGACGAGTTCAAAACCTTCGCCGCACAAAGCTTAATACCCTTTACAGAATGGGCGCAGCGTTCAAACCTCCACGCCATAGCGCAAGATGAACCGCCAAAACAGATTATTCATCGTATCAGCGAAGACCTGTTACAAAGCTATGCGCAAACGCCACTGCTGAGTAAATACGATATTTACCAGATCCTGATGGATTACTGGGCGGAGTCAATGCAAGACGATGTGTACGTGCTAGTGCAAGACGGCTGGCCAGCAGGCAAAGTGCTGCGTGAGTTAGTCGTCAAAAAAGGCGAAAAACTGAAAGAATCGCCCGATTTAGTGATTGGCAAAGCCAAATACAAAGCCGAACTCATTCCTCCGGCGTTGATCGTCGCGCGCTTTTTTGCCGCCGAACAAGTCAAAGTCGATACGCTGCAATCGCTATTGGATAGCGCCAGCCAAGAGCTTGAAACCTACCTTGAAGAAAACTCGGGTGAAGACGGTTTACTAAACGATGCGCTGAACGACAAAGACAAAGTCACCAAAGCCACAGTCACGGCACGTTTAAAACTCGCCACCGACTCAGATGAAAAAGCCGCGCTAAAACAAGCCAAAAAGCTGTTTGATGCTGAGGGTGATGCCAAAAAAGCCCTAAAAGACGCGCAAGACGCGCTCGATTTAGCGGTGTTTAAGCAATACCCCCAACTCAGCATCGATGAGATCAAATCCATGATTGTGGACGATAAATGGCTGGCAACACTTGAACGTAATATCGTTGCTGAAATCGAGCGCGTTACCCAGCAACTGGCCAATCGTGTCAAGGAGCTGGAAGAGCGTTATAGCGAGCCACTGCCTGCTCTTACCCAATCAGTAGAAAACTTGAGCGATAAAGTCGCAGGTCACTTAAAAGCTATGGGCTTGGAGTGGACGGTATGACAAATTTTTCGGGAAAACCTCTTTCTCCAAAAACAGGGAACGCCGCTTGCGGCAGCCCGCAGGGCGGAGGCAGGGATAGCCGACGTAATGGAGTGGCGGAAGTGAGTTCGACATATCTAGCGGAAATGGCTTCGCCCACAGTTCCCGTTGGATTTAAGCCAACAGAAGTTGGGGTGATTCCTGAAAATTGGGAAGTAATTCAACTTGGTGATTGCACATCTTATGTTGGATCGGGGAAAACTAATACGAAATCCAGAGGTGAATACCCCCTATATGGCTCGACTGGCTTAATTGGAAGTTGCGAAAGACCTGAATACTCTGGTGAAGCGTTGCTAGTTGCGCGTGTTGGTGCAAATGCTGGAAGGTTGAATTATGTTTGTGGTGAATATGGTGTTTCGGATAACACAATATTAGTTAAAACTAAGCCAGAACATAGCATTGATTACTTAAAATATTGGTTGATACGAAAAAATCTAAACACTCTAGTTTTTGGGTCAGGTCAGCCGCTCATAACAGGAACACAACTTAAAGAATTGGCTCTGCCTCTCCCATCGAAGACAGAACAAGCCGCCATTGCCAATGCCCTATCCGATGTCGATGCGCTGATCGGCGAGCAGGAAAAACTGATCGCCAAAAAACAGGCCATCAAAACCGCCACCATGCAACAACTCCTCACCGGCCGCACCCGCCTGCCGCAGTTCGCCCTGCGTGAAGATGGCACGCCCAAAGGCACCAAGCCAAGTGAATTGGGCGAAATACCTGAGGATTGGGAGGTTGTGGAGTTTGGCTGCACATTGAAGGAATTTCGAAATGGGTATGCTTTCTCGGCAAATGGATACTCCTCTACTGGAACACCAATCATTACTATGGCTCAAATTGGACTTTCAGGCTCATTTCAGTTTGATATCTCCAAGGTGAATAAATGGGATTCGGAACAACAGGATTCGCTTAAGGAGTTTTGGGTTCGAGACGGTGATCTCCTAATAGCGATGACTGATGTGACTCCAGATAAAAATCTTATCGGTCAAATGACAATCGCTAAGTTAGGTGGTATAGCACTTCTAAACCAACGCGTTGGCTTGCTTCGGCTTAAAAATGAAATTGCTTATACGGGATACTTTAGTTTTCTGAGCTGTTTGCCTGTTTGGAAAACATATTGTAAGGGTGTTGCTTCGTTAGGGGTGCAGGCAAATATCGGTACGTCAGATATCAGAAAAGCAAAGGTGCCGCTCCCATCCATAAAAGAACAAACCGCCATTGCCTCTATCCTCTCCAATATGGACGCAGAGATTCAGGCGCTGGAACAACGCCTTGGCAAAACCCGCCAAATCAAACAAGGCATGATGCAAGAACTGCTCACGGGTAAAACACGGCTGCCAATCACGTAAGGACACGAATATGTCACCAGACACCTCCACACATAGGCTGCATGAGCAAGTTAAATCGGTTTATCAGCTCCTGAGCGAGCCACAGCTGCATATTCCTAACTACCAGCGCCCATACAAATGGACAGCAGACAACCTCCAAGCGCTACTCACCGATTTACGCAACTACCGCGATAAATCGGCGTATCGCTTGGGTACGGTGGTGTTTCATCACAACTCAGAGCATTTGGATATTGTTGATGGCCAACAACGCACCCTAACCTTAATGCTACTGGTTAAAGCCATTGCTGAACACATGCAGGAGCATAAAGACTTAATCCAGCGCAAAGACTTAAGCGAGCAAATAGCCGAACTGGTTACCAATATTGATGCTTTTTTAAGCACACAACCCGACAGCCCCCACAGCGGCATCACCCATACCAACCTTTATCAAAACTACCAAGCGGCTAAGCGGGCAGTGGCACAGCCTGAGTTTGGCGAAGCAGATATTGCGTTTTTACTGCATAAATGCCAAGTCGTCACCTTTGTGTTGAATGATATTTCTGAGGCGTTTCAGTTTTTTGACTCACAAAACAGCCGTGGCCGCGACTTAAACCCGCACGACTTACTCAAGGCCTATCATTTACGCGAGTTTCCCGAGCATGAAGCGGCACTCAAAGCCGAAGCCGTTAAAGACTGGGAAAGCCAAAAAAGCCACGAACTAGCCAGGGTATTTGCCCACTACCTGTATCGCATTCGCCACTGGGTTAATAACCAGCAGGCCCACTACTTTAGCAAAGACGATATTGGGCTATTTAAGGGCGTGAATCTGTATCAGGCAGCCCATTATCCTTACACCCAAGCGCTGCGCATTCAGCACGAGCAGGTGGATAACTACAATAATCACTTTCAGCGCAAGCTAGACCAAAACACGCTGGCGTTTCCGTTTCAGCTCGATCAAATCGTAATTAATGGGCGGCGCTTTTTTGAAATGATTGCGCACTACCAAGCGCTGATTAACAGCCTAACCGGCGAGGCATTAACCAAACAGTCCAGCATTCCTTTATCAGACCGTGCACAGCAGATTCTTAACGCGCTCAATAGCTATGGGGCACGGCATCGAACGGGCGATCGTTATATCCGCATGCTGTTTGACTGTGCGCTGCTGTATTACTTCGATAAATTTGGCAAAGAGCAACTATCAGAAGCGATCGAAAAGTTTTTCATCTGGGCCTATAGCTGCCGCTTAACCAGCCACGCTGTGTATATCGAAACCATGGATAACCACGCCCGCAACAGCAAACTGTTTAAATTAATCCAGTCCGCCATTAGCCCAAAACAAGTACTGGCGCTGCCTTTAAAAACCCTCACCCCCGCTGATCTCAAGGCAAGTAAGATGGGCGATTTGGTTAAGCTATTCGAAGGAATGAAATACTATGTCGAATCCAAATAAGATAACGAGCTTTTCCATTAGGCAGCTGTTAGCAGATCACGCCTCCTATCAGATCCCTATGTATCAGCGTAACTATGCGTGGGAAAAAGGCGAAATTGATCAGCTGATTCAGGATGTTGTTGATTATCAAGTCCAAAAAAAGCCTTACTACATCGGCAGCTTAGTGGTGTATCCACGGGATAATCAGCTATTTGAAGTGATTGACGGCCAGCAACGCTTTACCACGCTCACGCTAATTGCTTTATGTTTGAAGCACTTCAGCATGTTGGCTGAAAAAGAAGGGACAACGTCTGTTAATAAAGTTGACATGAGTTGGTATCAAACGCCTAATTTATGCTTTGAAAGCCGCGCTAACTCAACCCTCACCCTTGAAAAAATAACAGCCTTTAGCGCCTCTACTGCTAAGCATTTGTCACTAGATCCAGCCGATATTAATCAGTGCAACAGCGCTATTTTAAATGGCTTTAACTTGGTGCAGCAGGCGTTATCTGAGCTTGCTAAACAGCATGACCTACATCAGTTTTGTGAGTACTTATTTGATTGGGTAAAAATCACCCGCGTCCCCGTTCCCCACGACACTGATTTAACCCATTACTTTGAGGCGATGAATAATCGCGGGGAACAGCTAGAAAAACACGAAGTGCTAAAAGCCAGAATGCTCTCTGTGCTGCAAGATGCCAGCCACCAACACCCTGAGAATAAAAGCGCGCAGGAAGTGCTCAATAAAGTGTGGAATGCCTGCGCCAATATGGAGCGTTATGTGCAGTTTGGCTTTAACCCCATCGAGCGCCAGCAGATCTTTGGCAATGAGTGGCAAAAATTTACCGCTAACAGCTTTACTGAGCTTCATCACGCGCTAATAGCCCCTGAAAACAGAGCAGCCAACACCACAGTCGACACTCATAGTGATGAGCCAGCCGCCAAATCACTGGCTGAAATGTTGAACACACCTTATACCGATAAACAGGCAGAAACAGATAAAAATCAACCATCGCCTGAACGCTTTAACAGCGTGATTAATTTTTCTAACTTTTTATTGCAGGTCTTAAGGGTTTACAGCCAAAAAGACATTTCTTTGGACGATAAGCAGTTAATTGATCAGTTCGAAACGCATATTTTGCACGCAGACGAGGCAGCAGAAAAAGTTAAAGCGTTTGTGTTTGCCTTATTAAAATCCAAATACCTATTTGATCACTACGTGATAAAACGCGATGCGACGGCTCAGGACAAGTGGGGCATCAAGCAATTAAAACGCTATGAGCGCAATAGCCAAAGCTACGTCAATACCTTTGCCCAAAACGATCAGCCTGATACCACTCACTCGCAATTAAATCAGCGCATTGTTTTATTACTAAGCGCCTTTCATGTCTCTACGCCCACCATGAACTACAAGCACTGGTTAACCGGCGTTTTGCATATCCTGCATCAACTGCACGCCAAGCAACTCGATGCAGACAACTATTTAAAGGCACTCGAAAAGCTCGCCAGAAGCTTTATCTATGGGCGTTATTTGGCTAAAACAGCGGCTGATTATTACACACTGATTTTTGATAACCCGAAGGGCTATCAACCCTTAGCGGACACGTGTTTTTTACGGTGTCGCTTGCGCTATGGTTCGATTAAAAACAACTTTGTATTTAACTATTTAGATTATTTGCTGTGGTGCACCACCCAAGATAAGGACCTGGTGTATCGTGAGTTTGAATTTAGTTTTAGAAGCTCGGTCGAGCATTTCTACCCACAAGATCCCTACTCTGGCGAACCATTAGAGGATGGGCCTTTGCATAGTTTTGGTAACCTATGCCTAATTAGCCACAGCAAAAACTCTAAGCTCAGCAACTACCAACCCACGGCTAAAAAAGAGCACTTTCAAGCAGCCAGCACCCAAGGCAAAATCGACTCACTCAAGCTGTATGAAATGACTCGGGTTAAAGTATGGGATGCAGATGCTATCCACAAGCATGAAACCCAAATGCTGGGATTGTTTATTAAGGATTCTGAGGGAGAAAAATGAGTAACGTCGGCCAGCGTGAACGCATGACCCAACAGCGCATTGTTGAGCTGTTTCAAACGGATTTAGGCTACCGCTATTTAGGTAACTGGGAATACCGCGATAACAATAAAAACATAGAAGTTGAGCTACTAACGAGCTGGCTGAAAAAGCGCGGCATAAGCGAGGCGCTGATTAATCGCGTGATTCGTCAGCTAGACAGCGCAGCGGCGCTGGGCGAAGGTAAAAAGCTCAATTACGCCAAGAGGTTTATCGCCTGCTGCGTTACGGCGTGAAAGATAAAGAAGGTGCTGGCCATCTTAATGAAACCGTGTGGCTGATTGACTGGAAAAATCCAGAAGCAAACGATTTTGCCATTGCCGAAGAAGTCTCTATCAAGGGTGAAAACAAAAAATGCCCAGACATAGTGCTGTATGTCAATGGTATCGCTCTAGGTGTGATTGAGCTGAAACGCTCTTCGGTGTCTGTCTCTGAGGGTATTCGCCAGAACCTCGATAACCAAAAGAAAGATTTTATCCGTAACTTCTTCACCACCATGCAATTGGTGATGGCGGGTAACGACACGCAAGGCTTGCGTTACGGCACGATTGAAACCCCGGAGAAGTATTATCTTGAATGGAAAGAAGAGATAGAGAACGGGTATAGCCATAAGCTCGACTTTCACCTGAGCCGCGTATGCAATAAAGCGCGTTTTTTACAGATCATCCACGATTTTATTGTTTTCGATGCGGGTATTAAAAAGACCTGTCGTCACAATCAGTTCTTTGGTATTGAAGCGGCAAAACGCCATATCGCAAGGCGTGAAGGCGGCATTATTTGGCATACGCAAGGTTCTGGCAAAAGCCTCACTATGGTGTGGCTGGCCAAATGGATACGTGAAAATGTCAAAGACGCCCGTGTATTGATCGTGACCGATCGTACCGAGCTGGATGAGCAGATAGAAAAAGTATTCACCGGTGTTGAGGAAGATATTTATCGCACCAAAAGCGGTGCCGATTTGGTGGCGACGCTCAATCAGCCCAACCCTTGGTTGGTATGCTCTTTAGTCCATAAATTTGGTCGGCAGTCTGATTCGGAAAACGATACCGCGACGGATGAGTTTATTGCCGAGTTAAAGAAATCCCTACCATCGGACTTTAAAGCCAAAGGCGACCTATTCGTATTTGTTGATGAATGCCACCGTACTCAATCGGGCAAGTTGCACGAAGCGATGAAGTCCATTCTGCCAGAAGCCATGTTTGTCGGCTTCACCGGCACCCCCTTGATGAAGAAAGACAAGAAAAAATCGGTTGAGGTATTTGGCCCTTACATTCACACCTATAAGTTTGATGAAGCTGTGGCCGATGGCGTTGTGCTCGATTTACGCTACGAAGCACGAGACATCGACCAAAATGTCACGTCGCAGAAAAAGGTCGATGAATGGTTTGAAGCCAAAACTCGCGGCTTATCTCGATTAGCGAAAACCCAGTTGAAACAGAAATGGGGCACCATGCAAAAGGTGCTGTCCAGTAAATCGCGTTTGCAGCAGATTGTGAATGATATCTTGCTGGATATGGACACTAAGCCACGCCTGATGGATGGCTACGGCAATGCCATGTTGGTCTGCTCTAGTGTCTATCAAGCTTGTAAAGCTTATGAAATATTCAGCCAAACAGATTTAGCCGGCAAGGTGGCTATTGTCACCAGTTTTCAGCCGACCGCTGCGAGCATTAAAGGGGAAGAAACCGGTGAAGGCTTAACGGAAAAGCTCTTTAAGTACGATATTTACCGCAAAATGCTTGCGGATTACTTCGAGCAACCGGAAGACAAGGCCGCTAACCGAGTTGAAGAGTTTGAAAAAGAAGTTAAAAAACAATTTATTGATGAGCCAGGGCAAATGCGCTTGCTCATCGTGGTCGATAAGTTGCTGACTGGCTTCGACGCCCCTTCGGCTACCTATTTGTATATCGACAAACAGATGGCTGATCACAATCTGTTTCAGGCCATTTGCCGCGTGAACCGCTTGGATGGCGATGATAAAGAATACGGTTACATCATTGACTACAAAGATCTGTTCCGCTCGTTGGATAAAGCGATTTCTGATTATACTCAAGGCGCATTTGATGGTTATGACAAGGAAGACGTTGCAGGGCTGCTGAAAGATCGTTTAGAGCAATCCAAGCTCGATTTGGATAATGCGCTGGAAATGGTGCGCGCCTTGTGTGAGCCGGTAAAAGCGCCACGCAACACGGAAGACTACATTTATTATTTTTGTGGTAAGTCAGGTCTGAACCAAGACGAGCTCACCGAGAAAGAAGCACTGCGTTTAACGCTTTATCAGAACGTTGCCAAACTGCTGCGTGCGTTCGCCAATATCGCCAATGAAATGCCTGATGCAGGCTATTCTGCGCAAGATGTAGACTCGATAAGAACAGAAGTGGCTCATTTTGAAAAAGTCCGTGACGAAGTAAAACTGGCCAGTGGCGATTTGGTAGAAATGAAACGCTTTGAGCCTGCGATGCGCCATTTGTTAGATATGTATATTCGTGCGGATGACAGCGAAGTACTGATGGATTTTGAAGAGCTGGGGCTTATTGAGCTCATTGTCGAAAAAGGCGCTGATGCCGTGGAGGCTTTGCCTGATAGTATTCGCAAGAATCAGGAAGCCATGGCCGAAACCATCGAAAATAACGTGCGTAAAACCATCGTTGATGAAAACCCGGTTAACCCCAAGTATTACGAGCAAATGTCGGTGTTATTGGATGAGCTGATTGAGCTTCGTCGCCAAAAAGCGATTGAATATCAAGAGTATTTGGAAAAAATCCGCGAGCTGTCTCGTAAGGTTATACGTCCGGAGCAGACAGCGGCTAACTATCCGCCATCGATGGACTCTAATCCAAAACGCGCGTTTTACGATAATTTTGGTCAAGATGAATTGCTGGCTACCAAAATAGATAGTGCCATTCGTTATACCAAAAAAGCGGATTGGGTCGGAGATCGCTTTAAGGAGCGAGAAATTGCCAATGCGGTGCGAGAAGAAACGACGGGGTATGAGGTGGATATTCAGGGTGTAATGGAATTGGCAAAAGCGCAAAAAGAGTACCATTGATGCCTAAGGTAGAAATTGGTTCTATTGCGATGCAGTTAAATCGTAAGGCAATTAAAAACCTTCATATCAGCGTGTTGCCACCTGATGGGCGTGTGCGTGTTTCTGCTCCTGAATCTATGACAGAAACCGCAATCCGTATGGCAGTGATCAGCCGCATTCCTTGGATCAAGAAACAGCAGAGTGTTTTTGCCAAACAACCTCGCCAATCTGATCGAGCAATGGTTAGCGGTGAATGTCATTACCTGTGGGGCAGGCGTTATCGTCTGAATCTTATCGAGCGTTCCGGAAAGCATGAAATCAAGCTAGGTCGTGGTCGATTGCATTTATATGTCAATCCCGCAACAACGCTTGAGAACAAGGCACTGGTACTGAACTCATATTATCGAGATGCACTTAAAACGCGAATCGCTGAGTTATTGCCTGTTTGGGAAGATAAGATCGGCGTTAAAGCTGTAGATTGGGGAATTAAAAAGATGAAAACCAAGTGGGGCAGCTGCAATATTCAGGCAAAGCGCATTTGGCTAAATTTAGAGCTTGCTAAAAAGCCACCGGAGTGTTTGGAGTACATCCTAGTGCATGAATTGGTGCACTTGCTTGAGCGTAATCACAATGAACGCTTCAAGGGGTATATGGACAAGCTACTTCCCGATTGGCGAGAGCGCAGAGATTTGTTGAATCGGATGCCCTTGGCGCACAACGATTGGGTGTACTAGGAAAATTATGCAGAGTTTGCATGGTTAGCCTGATTATGTATGTGGCGCGTAATTTGAGATAAACTTGATAGTAAAAGCGGGAAATGGATTTCATTTCTCCGATATTTTGCTCAGGTGCTGTCGCTAAAAGTGTCAAGATTCTATCTTTACGCTTGGCGGCCAATACTCCCGCAGTACCTACCCAGAAAATAGCCAATATTGGGATCAACTTAACAGTTTTGGCTTTGTTTATTATAAAAACCAGCACTTTCAATTAGTTGAATGGTTTATTCGCTAGTTTATGTGAACTACCGTTTTGATTTGTCATTAAAACAATAGGTTATATTGTTTTAAGGTGGATGATTAAAGCAT